>CAYLJK010000001.1:0-21283 GCA_964383975.1 uncultured Gemmatimonadales bacterium
ATCGAGGTGCGCTCCCGGTCGTACGGCATGCTCTCGATGATCGTGAAGCGCGGCCCGCAGTCGGTGCAGTTGATGAACGGGTAGCGGTGACGGCGGTCGGCGGGGTCGAACAGCTCCCGCTCGCAGGCGGCGCAGATGGCGACGTCGGGGGAGACCGGCTGGCGGCCGTCCTCGCTGACCAGCGACGGCGCGATGGCGAACGCCGTGAGTCCCTCGACGGCGCGCGGCTCCATCTCGACGCGCTCCAGCCGTGCCAGCGGCGGCGCCTCGGCGCGGAGCGCGGCGGCGAACGCCGCGACCGCTTCGGCGGGGCCTTCGACCGCGATGCGCACGTCGCCGGCGGCGTTGCGCACCCAGCCCGCCAGGCCGTGGCGCAGGGCGAGTCGGTGGACGAAGGGCCGGAAGCCGACCCCCTGCACCACCCCGCTGACCCGGAGGAGCAGTCCGGCGGTCCCGGGGGCGGGGGCGTTCACGCCGTCAGGCCGGCCGTGCCGCGGCGACCTGTTCGCGCAGGAAAGCGAACCACTCCGGCAGCCCTTCGCCGGTCAGGCTGGAGGTGAAGAAGAGGCGCAGGTCGGGGTTGATCTGCTGCGCGTAGCCGACGGCCCGGTTCACGTCGAACGGCACATGGGGGAGCAGGTCCACCTTGGTGAGGACGGCGTAGCGCGCGTTGCGGAACATCTTCGGGTACTTGAGGGGCTTGTCCTCGCCCTCGGTGGTCGAGAAGAGGACGACCTTCGCGTCCTCGCCCAGGTCCCAGCTGGCGGGGCAGACGAGGTTGCCGACGTTCTCGATGAAGAGGAGGCGCGTGGCATCGAGGTCCATCGCGTCGAGGGACGTCCGGATCTGGAGCGCGTCGAGGTGGCAGGCGCCGCCGGTCACGACGGCCTGCACGAGGCGGGTGGTGTGCCGGGCGAGGCGGTCGGCGTCGTTCTGCGTCTGCACGTCCCCCGCGACGACGGCGATGCCCAGCTCCTCGCCCAGCTCGGCGAGCGTGCGCTCGAGGAGCAACGTCTTCCCCGAGCCCGGAGACGAGACGAGGTTGAACGTCACGATGCCCGCCGCCCGGAGCCGGGCGCGGACCTGCGCGGCCAGCTCGTCGTTGCGGGCCATCACCTTCTCACGGACGTCGATCATCCGGACGGCCATCGTCCACCTCCAGATAGCTCAATCGTAACACGTCGCCCGGCTGCCGGATCAGCACGGGCTTCGCGTCGCGGAACGGCGGCTCCTTGAGGAGCGTCTCCAGGCAGAAGAGGAGATTGTCCGGCTCGACGCCGGCGTCGTCGCCCACCTCGACGCCGACCTCGACCAGCCGTGCCGGTGCCGCACCGCCGAGGTGCTGCTCGGCCATGCGGCAGATCTCCATCGCCAGGCTCAGTTCATGCATACGGGGCCGGCGCGTCCAGCCGCCGGCATGGATACCCCCATCGCGTCAGGCGTTCGGCGACGGCGGCGGCCATCGGGCCGACCTGCGTGGTCAGCTCGGGCGAGAGCCCGATACCGTTCTCCACGCGGGCCGGCTGGCAGCCCATGGCCACCGTCCGCTCGGTGAGGCGCCCCCGCAGGTCGGCGAGGGCCAGGACCTCCCGGAGGTCAATCTGGTGGGGAGAGAGCTTCGTGGCGAGGTAGCGGGGGATCTCGTCGCGTTCCATGACGATCAGCGCGCCGGGGGCCGCACCAGCGGCGATCGCGTCGACGAGGATGAGAGGATCGGCGTCCTCGATGACCGGGAGGAGATTCATCCCCCAGGTCCCGCCGTCCACCAGGGCGACGTCGGCGGGGACGGACCAGTCGGTCCGGAGCGTCTCGAGGACGGTGAGGCCGAACCCGTCGTCGCCGAGGAGGGGGTTGCCCACCCCGATGACGACGGGTCCCTGCGGGCTGCCGGTCAGAACTCCTCCGGCGCGTCGTAGAACGTCTCGTGCTTCGGCACGAACCGGCCGCCGCTGATGATCGAGGAGATCGTGCCGGTCCCCTCGAGGATGTCGGCGCGGACGGCCAGGTAGATGTGGATGGGGACGAAGATCGCGTACAGCCACACCGCGAGGTGGTGGTAGAAGCGGATCTCCTGCATGTCGCCGAAGATCGCCTTCATCGGCACGGTGAAGAGCGTGGCGAAGAAGCCGCCCGGCGCCGCCTCCCCGTACATGGCGAACCCGGAGAAGACCATGTACAGCGTGAGCAGGTAGATGAACGTGTAGCTCAGCTGCTGGAGCGGGTTGTGCCCCAGGTAGTGCGGGGCCTTCTCCGGCTGGATCATCAGGTAGTGCTTGACCTGGAGCACCATGTTCCTCCAGTCGCGCGGGCGCACCGGGAAGAGGGCGGCGAACCGCTCGAACTGGTTGCCGGCGACGAGCCAGTAGACGCGCACCACGCCGGTGGCGACGAGCAGGCCGGCGGCGATGAAGTGGATGAGCCGCATCTTCCCCATCAGGAAGTGCGAGCTCGCCTCGCCGCCGGTCATGAAGTACGGCTTGCCGATGTAGAGGCCCGTGACGGCGAGCGCCACGATGGAGACCGCGGCGATCCAGTGCATCGCGCGGATCGGCACCCCCCACAGGTACACCCACTGGTACTCGCCGCTGGGCGGCGGCACCGGGTGCGCCAGGCCGAGCCCCTTCGGCTGCGCGCGCGCGGTCATTGCACCCTCACCTCCGTGATCTCCTTCCCCTCGGCGTCGAGCACGTGCACGCCGCAGGCGATGCAGGGATCGAACGAGTGGATGGTCCGGAGGATCTCGAGGGGCCGGTTCGGGTCCGCGAGCGGGTGGTTGTCCATCAGCGCCGCCTCGTACGGGCCGGCGGCGTTGTCGGGGCCGCCACGGGGCGACGCGTTCCACGTGCTCGGCACCACGCACTGGTAGCGGCGGATCTCGCCGTTCTCGATGACCACCCAGTGGCCGAGGCCGCCGCGCGGGGCGTCGAGGTACCCGAAGCCCTGCGCCCGGTCCGGCCAGGTGGACGGGTCCCACTTCTCCCCGTTGAAGGTGACCGTGTCGCCGCCGCGGATGCGGGCGACGAGGGCGTCATACCACTGCTCCAGCTTGCGGGCGAGCAGCACCGTCTCGATGCCGCGGGCGCCGGTGCGCCCGAGGGTCGAGAACAGCGCCGCGGGGCCGACGCCGAGCCGGCCGAGCTGCTCGCCGACCTGGGCGCGGACCTCCTCGTGCCCCTTGCCGTAGGCCACGAGCATCCGGGCCAGTGGCCCGACCTCCATCGGCCGGCCGTCGTAGCGCGGCGCCTTCATCCAGGTGTAGCGCTCCTGGTCCTGGAGGAACTCCCACGGCGGCCGCGGGCCGGTGTACTTCGCCTTCGTCTCGCCCTGCCACGGGTGGAGGCCGGCGGTCTGGTCGCCGTCGTACTCGTACCAGGAGTGCTGGATGTACTCCTGCACCTTCATGTGGTCGAACGGCACGACCGCCGAGAGGTCCTTGTTGAGGATGATCCCCGACGGGAGGTAAAGCGACTCGACGTCGCGGACGTCGTTCTCCGGGAACTCGCCGTAGCTGAGGTAGTTCCCCACGCCGCCGCCGATCGCGGCCCACTCCTTGTAGTAGCCGGCGATGGCCGCCAGGTCGGGCCAGTACACCTGCTCCACGAACCGCTTGGCGCGGGCGATCATGTCGCGGATGTCGGTCAGCCGTTCCGCGTTGATGGTCGCCGTCCCCTGGAGGTTGATAGCCGACGCCATCCCGCCCACGAGGAAGTTCGGGTGCGGGTTCTTGCCGCCGAAGACGGCGTGGAGGCGGATGACGTCGCGCTGCCAGTCGAGCGCCTCCAGGTAGTGCGCCACGGCGAGGAGGTTCACGGCCGGCGGCAGCTTGTAGGCCGGGTGGCCCCAGTAGCCGTTGGTGAAGATGCCGAGCTGGCCGGTGCCGACGAACCGCTTCACGCGGTTCTGCACCTCGGTGAAGTAGGTCACCGAGTTGTTGGGCCACGGGGAGATGGACTGCGCGATCCGCGCCGTGTCGGCCGGGTTGGCCGAAAGGGCGCTCACCACGTCCACCCAGTCGAGGGCATGGAGGTGGTAGAAGTGGATCACGTGGTCCTGCACGAATTGCATCCCGTGGATCAGGTTGCGGATGAGGTTCGCGTTGGGCGGGATGCGGATGTCGAGCGCATCCTCGACCGCGCGGCAGGAGGCCACGGCGTGCACGACGGTGCACACGCCGCAGATGCGCTGGGTGAAGGCCCAGGCGTCGCGGGGGTCGCGGCCCTCCATGATCTGCTCGATGCCGCGGAACTGCGTCGCCATCGCCCACGCCCCGGCGATGCGGCCGCCCTCGGTCTGCGCCTCGATGCGCAGATGCCCCTCGATGCGGCTGATGGGGTCGACGACGATCCTAGCCATTCCGCTGCCCTCCCTCGCCGCCCTGCGGCGCGTCCGTCACCGGTAGCTCCCGGAGCTTGCGCTGGCGCGCCTGATGCACGCCGGTCGCGATGGCGTGCGTCGCCACCCCCGCGACGGCGCCGGCCGCGAGGGCTGCGCCGATCGTGTCCGCGTACCGTTCGACGCCAAAGCCCACGACGTCCCCCGACATCCGGCCGTAGAACGGGGTCATCGTGTCCCAGAAGCCGCGCTCGGTGCAGCCGAGGCAGGGATGCCCCGCGCCGATCGGCCAGCTGGTGCGCGTGTTCCACTGGAAGATCGGGCACGGCGAGTAGGTCGCCGGGCCCTTGCAGCCGACCTTGTAGAGACACCAGCCCGCCCGCGCACCGGCATCGTCGAACGCCTCGACGTACTGGCCGGCGTCGAAGTGCGCGCGGCGCGGGCACTGGTCGTGGATCCGCTTGCCGTAGGCGAAGAGCGGCCGGCCGTCGGGGTCCAGCTGCGGCACCGCGCCGAAGGTCAGGAAGTGCACGACCGTCGCGGTGACCACATCCCCGATCGGCGGGCAGCCGGCGATGTTCACCACCGGCTTGTCCGTCACGATCTCGGAGACACCGACCGCGCCCGTCGGGTTCGGCCGCGCCGACTGCACACTCCCGAAGTGCGCGCAGGCCCCGACCGCGATGACCGCGGCCGCGCCCGCCGCCGCCTCCTCCAGGACCTGCCGGCCGGTCTTGCCGCCGATCGTGAGGTAGATCCCGTCCTCCTTCAGCGGGACCGACCCGGTGACGATAAGCACGTACTGGCCGCGGTTGTCGGTCATCGTCTTCTCGAGAGCGTCCTCGATCGCCTTCCCCGCGCCTGCCATGAGCGTGTGCTGGTAGTCGAGCGAGATGACGTCGAGGACCAGGTCGCCGATCGTCGGCTCCGCGGTCCGCAGCACGCTCTCGACGCACCCCGTGCACTCCTGCAGTTGCAGCCACACGACCGTCGGCCGCTTCGCCTGCTGGAGCGCCTTCGCCACCCTCGGCGTGGCGAGTTCCCCCAGACCCAGAATCGCGCTCATCTGGGCGCAGAAGGTGAGAAAGTCCCGGCGGTTCACGCCTCGCCGGTCGAGGTAGGTCCCGAGGGATTCCCCCTCGAGCCAGGGCTCGGAGTTCGGGTTGAGCATGGGTGGAACCTCCGTGACGCCAGGACAAGGGCCGAACGGTTGCTCAATCCTCTCCCCGTCCCCGTGAACCAGAGGCGAAACCCGCATTAAGGAACCTTCAAACACCTGTTCGAACGTTCCCGCGCGGCCCGCGGCCGGGACCGGGCCGGCCTTCCCCCCCGGTCGGTCTCCGGCCATCGTTCAGGCCGTTCCCCGGCCCCGACCTCGTACCCGGAGCATCCCCGTGCCGAACCTCGGCTACTGGCACCCCGTCGCCGTGCACTTCGCGATCGCCCTGCTGGTCGTGGGCGCTGTCGCCCGAATCGTCTCGCTCGTCCCGCTCCCCGAGCGCCTGCGGTTCACGGGCCCGATGGCAACCCTCCTGCTGCTCCTGGGCACGGCGGCGGCCGCCGTGTCGGTGCACACGGGGCACGACGCGCACGGCCCCGTCGAGCGGGTGCCTGGCGCGCGCGCGGCGGTGGTGGAGCACGAGGAGTGGGGGGAGAAGACCCGGAACATCTTCCTCGTCGTGGCGGCGCTGGAGATCGCGGCGCTCGTCCTGCGCCGTCGCAAGGCCGCCCGCTTCGTGCTGGCGGCGTCGGGGCTCGTGGGCCTGGCCGGCCTGCACGCGCTCTACGAGGCGGGAGAGCACGGCGGCGAGTTGGTGTACAGCTACGCCGGTGGCGTCGGAATCCGGACGGGGGACACCTCGGACACCCGGCGGCTCCTGGCGGCCGCACTCTACCACAACGCCCAGCTGGAGCGGGAGGCGGGGCGCGGGGAGTCGGCCTACGCGTTCTTCGCCCGGCTGGCAGAGCGCGCGAGCGGGCCGGTGTCGGAGCTGCTGCGGGTGGAGTCTCTGCTGCGCGATCGCAAGGACCCGGCCGCCGCGCTCGCGGCGCTCGCCGCCTGGACGCCGCCGGACGAGGAGCGGTACGTGGTCCGCCACGGGATGCTGGCCGCCGAGGCACTCCAGGCCGCGGGGATGCCGGACTCGGCCCGTGCCAGGCTGACGGCCCTGCGGGAGCGCTACCCGGAGAACGTGCGCGTGCGCGAGGCAGCGGCGAGGGCCGAGACGCTGTCAGTCGGCAGACCGGCGGTGCAGCCAGGCCGATGACAGGATACGCACCCCCGGCTCCGGCGCGAGCGCCGCGCGGACGAGGGCGGCCGCGACCGTGCGCGCCGGGATCGGACGCCAGGGACCCATCGCTAGGAACGCCAGCCGCTTCGCGATCTCCTCGCCGAGCCGGAACTCGGCACGCTCCCCGAGGAGCAGCGACGGCCGCGCGATGGTGAGGCTGGGGAAGCCGAGCGCACGCACCGCGTCTTCCAGCTCCCCCTTCACACGGCTGTAGAACACGCGCGAACGCGCGTCGGCGCCGAGCGAGCTGACGAGGAGGAAGTGAGGCGTCCCCTGCTCCCGCGCGAGCCGCGCCGCCAGAAACGGGATGCCGAAGTCCACCGCGCGGAACCGCGCCCGCGAACCGGCCGTCCTCATGGTCGTGCCAAGGGCGCAGATGACCGCGTCGGCCCTGAACCACGAGGGCTGCCGGTCGAGCTGCTCCAGGTCCGTGACGTGCCACTCCGTCCAGCGCCCCGCGTTCCCGACCTTCGGGCCGCGCCGCGCGATCACGCGCACCGCGCCGATCTCCGGCTCGCCCGGCAGGAGGCGCAGGACTTCCGACCCCACGAGCCCGGTGGCGCCCAGGACGACGACCGTCCTGGTCATCGCGGCACGCGCACCGGGAGGCGCACGCCGGGCACCTGCTGCGAGAGCCGCTGGACCTGCCGATCGAGGCCCGCTCTCACCTGGTCGAGCTGCTCCTGCGCCGCCACGAGGCGGTCCGCGACCTGCGTCTGGAGTGCCGTCACCTGCGCGCGGGCGCGTGCCACCTGCCCGGCGACGAGCCGGTCCACCTGCGCGCGCGCCTCGCGCTGGGCGCGCTCGAGCTCCGCGCCGACCGCGGCGCGCAGGCTGCCAGCGACGGCGTCGCCGATGTTCGAGGTGACGCTCACGCGCGGGCTGGTCAGCCGCCCGCTCAGGTGCGCCTCGATGACCGCATCCGGCACCGACGCGATGCTCCGCCACAGCAGCCCCTCGGCCCACGCACGTGTGCCGACGCGTGGCGCCGGGGACGGAGCGGCCGCTGAATCGGCGTCCCGCAGCCACCGTACCTCCGGCGAGGTGAGCCGGTAGAGCCCGGTCAACTCGTCCCCGCTCCGCGCAAGGGTCAGCTCCATCGTCGTCTCGCCGAGGTCGAGCCTGGTCTTCGCCTGCGGGATGGGAATGAGCGGCAGCGTGAGCCCGCCGACGAGGGCCGCGAGGGAGTCCCGCGGCACAGCGCCGGTGCGGTCCACCCGGCCGGCGACGCGCAGCAGCTCGGGGCCAACTCTGCTCCGGCGCGAGGCGCCCAGGGTGAGCGGCCGTCCGTACGCCGCGGGCTCCGTCGTCAGCCCCCGTACCAGCGCCCGGTAGCTTCCCGCCGCCGCCGTGCGCCCGCCGATCGCGAGGTCCGCCTCGCCGCGCTCCAGCAGGAAGGCGGGCCACGTGCGGGCCTTGGGAAAGCGGTACGTCGTGCCGGCCATGCGGAGCCGCTCGGGCCCCCGGCGGCGACGGGGATCGAGCCCCGGCGGGAGGTGGTGCTCGGCGACCTGGAGCCAGTGGATGACCGGCGTGAGGCGCTCGACCGCCATCCGGCCGAAGAGCGCCGCCGAGATGTCGGGCGCGTCAACGCTCGGGATGTTGAGCAGGCCGCGGGCCCAGGCGTAGTCCGTCCGGCGGGCGCTGTCCACGCGGGCGGTCTGCCGCCGCGCCACGGCGAGGCCGCTGTCCACGCGCGTGCGCAGGGCGGTGATGCGCGTCCCGGCCGCCGCGACGCGCTGCACTGTCTCGCGCGCCGCGGCGAGCGTGCGCGCGAGTTGCACCGGGTCCGTCCGCCGCACGTCCATCCCCTGGAGCTGCGCGAGCAGCGCGCGCGCGGAGTCGAGTTGCGGCCGCGGGTCCAGCGCACGTACCTCCGCCTCCCACGCCTGCCGCAGGGAGTCGGCCAGCGCCTGCGCGGCGCGCGCCTCGCGCAGCGTGCGCAGGCTGTCGGCGCTGATGGCGTCCACGCGCACCACCGTGCCCGCCAGCCCTTCCCAGTCGAGTGTCGGGATGCGGATCCCCGTGGCCCACGCGAGGGCGCGCGTCATCCCGCCGGAGGAGCGGCGCGCGTCGGCCACGGCGCCCGAGGTGCGCCGCGCCGTGCCGAAGCGCATCCCCCGCACCGCGAGCGTCTCGATGACGACCTTGGCCTCCAGCAACGCGCGGCCGTCGAGGTCCGCGACGATCTCCTCCGCCTCCACGAGGTTCCGCATCGGCGCGGCGGGATCCGTGACCTGGAGCCCGCGCAGCACCAGGTCGGCGTGGCGCAGCCGCAGCCGCGCGAAGGCTAACTCCACCTTCGCCCCCACCGCCGCGGTGCCGCCCGCCTCGACGCTCCGGCGGACGGCCCGGTCCACGAACAGCACCCAGAGCAGGGCCATGACGACGACGGCCAGCAGCATCGGGACGATCGCCCTCCACCGGAAGAGCTGCATCGTCTCACTCCGGCCGGAAGAGGCGGTACGCCTGGTAGAGCTTCGACGCCGTGACCAACTGGAAGACCCGCATGCGCCGGAGGCGCTCGTACACCCGCGCGCGGTACGTCGCAACAGCCCACTTCGCGCCGACGGTGATCGGGACGAAGGCCAGCAGCCAGCACACCAGGCTGCCGAGCACGACCGTGTTTGTGAGCTTCGCCCAAGGGAGGACGGGCATGTTGGTGACCGCCGTCCAGAACGGCGTCAGCGCTGGCGCCTCGAGGAGGAGGCGGCCGAGGCGGTCGAACAGCGGGTCGAGCGCGAAGCCGACGGGGACGAACGCCGTCCAGCCCAGCGCGAACCCCGCGAGCGACACGTTGAGGAGGAGTGTCAGGAGAAGGACGACGGCGTTGTGGAGGCACCCGATGGGCGTGAGCCCGAGGCCGGCGCCGAGCGCGAGGCCAGCCGCCACCTGGAGCGGTGTCCCCTCGGAGTTGAGCGCCTTGACGAGCTGCTGGAGGAGCTTGAGGAGCAGCATGCTCAGCGCCCGCGCGGAAGCAGGTCCGCGATCGGCGGCGCGGCGCGGGGCTGCGCCCTCGCGTAGTCCTCGCCGAGCAATGCGGCCAGCGTCGCCGCGACCGACGCGAGCGTGACGGGAGCCGCGTGGCGCCGCTCGCCGAGCGGCGGCGTGTCGGGGCCGATGACGGCGAGGAAGATGGCGTCGGCGCCCGCGACCTCGCGGCCGTGGCTCCGCCACGCGTCGGGACCGTCGCCGCGGCCGTGGTCGGTCGTGATGATGAACGTCGTGCGGCCGCGGTAGCGCCGCATCCCCTGCATGGTGCTCCACAGCTCCGCGATGAAGCGGTCCACCTGCCGGGCCTGGCGCAGGTAGAGGTCGTAGCGCCGCTCGTGCGCCCAGGTATCGGTCTCGCCGAAGCCGATGAACAGCGCGCGCGGATGCAGCTCCCGCAGCCGCTCGAGCACGACGGCGTGCATGAACGCGTCCCAGCTCACGTCGGGCCAGTAGCGGGTCGTCGTCCGGTAGAGCCGGTCCAGCGCGGCCTGCCGGTCGTTCCGCGGCCGCTCGAACGGCGGCTCCCATGCCACGTGGACCGGGAAGCCGGCCCGCTCACGGTTGAGGATCGCCGCGAACGCGTCCCAGGTGCCGAACGCGGCGACGCGGTCATGGAACCCGGCGCGCCCGGCGAGCCACTCGAACACGGTCACGTTGGGGTTCGGCCCGAAGTCGTTGCGGTCGATGGCCGGGTCGGGGAAGCCCGCGAGCAGCTCCTGGTAGCCGGGATAGGAGAAGTCGAAGCCGTTGGTGACGCGGGCCGCGCTCCCCACGTCGCGGTTGCCGAAGAGCTGGCCGCGTGCGGCGACCGAATCCCAAAGGAAGGGGAAGAGGACCCGGCGGCGCTCCTCCGCCGTCGGCCGCCAGAACTCGCGGCGCAGTCCCGCCGTGTCGTCCACGCCGCCCGCGGCGCGCGAGAGCAGGAGCGAGTCCGCGCCGCGGAAGACCTCCTGCCAGCGCACGCCGTCCACGACGATGAGGACGACCGCCTCGGTGCGGCGCTCCTGCGCATGTGCGCCTCCGACCGCCCCCGTCACCAGCGCCAGCGCCACCAGCATCCGCATCCGCTGCTCCCGTCGGTCAGTGCCGGTAGCATACCGCGCCGCTCCTCGCCCCGCGAGGGAGCCGGGCATATCTTCGGGCCCGTGAGCGACCGGCCCCTCACCCTCGTCATCCTCGCCGCCGGGATCGGCAGCCGCTACGGCGGGATGAAGCAGCTCGAATCCGTCGGCCCGTCGGGCGAGACGCTGCTCGACTACTCCGTGTACGACGCCGTGCAGGCGGGGTTCACGCGCGTCGTCTTCGTCATCCGCCCCTCGATGGAGCAGGCGTTCCATGGCTTCGCCCAGGGGCGCTACGGCGACCGGATCGCGGTGACAACGGCGCACCAGCGCCTCGACGACCTTCCGGCAGGGTACATCCCGCCGCTCACCCGCACCAAGCCATGGGGGACCGCGCACGCCGTGCTCGCCGCGGAGCCGGCGGTGGCGGGGCCGTTCGTGGTGGCGAACGCCGACGACTTCTACGGCGCCGCCGCGTTCCGAGCGTCAGGCCGCTTCCTCGACGAAGAGGCGGGCGGCTCGCCCCCGGTGTGGGCGCTGGGGGGCTACCGCCTGCGCGAGACGCTCTCGGAGGCTGGAGGGGTGAACCGTGGCGTCTGCCGCTGCGACGCCGACGGGTGGCTGGAGCAGATCGAGGAAGTCACCGACATCGTCCTCGCGCACGACGGATACGTCGGGCGCGCGGGCGCGACGCTCCGGCACTTCGACGGGCGCGAACCGGTCTCGATGAACCTGTGGGCGTTCACGCCGGACGTCTTCGGCCTGCTGCGCCGCGGTTTCGTCGCCTTCCTGCACAGCGCGGGTTTGGAGCGCGCGGAGTACCTCATCCCCACGATCGTGCAGGAGGCGGTCCGGCAGGGTGAGGCGCGGGTGCGGGTGCTGATGCCGGAGGCCCGCTGGCACGGGATGACCTATCCCGCCGACCGGCCGCTCGTCGCGGCGGCGCTGCGGGAGCTGGTCGCGGCGGGCGTCTATCCGTCGCCGCTGTGGACCTGAGCCCCGACGCCCTCGCGCCGCGGCTGGCCGCCCGCTTCGCCTTCGGCGGGCCGCCGACCGCGGTGGAGCCGCTGGGCGGCGGCCACATCAACGACTCCTTCCGCGTCGCCGCCCCCGGCGGGACGTTCCTCCTCCAGCGCCTCAATCCGTCTGTCTTCCCTCACGGCATCGCCGTGATGGAGAACGTGGCGAACGTCACGCGACACCTGGCGGCGCGCATCCCGTCGCGCGGGTCGCCGTGGCGCATGCCCGTCCTGGTGCCGACGGTGGACGGCGCGGCGTGGGCGACGGACGAATGGGGCGCGCTCTGGCGCGCCTTCCCGTTCCTGGAGGGGGTCACGACCACCGGGCGTGCGGAGACGCCGGCGCAAGCCCGCGAGACGGCGCGCGCGTTCGGCGCCTTCATCGGCCTGCTCGCCGACTACGACGGGCCGCCGCTGCACGAGACCATCCGCGGCTTCCACGACACTGCCCTGCGGTTCGCGCAACTGGAAGAGGCCGCGCGCCGCGACCCGCGCCGGCGCCTCGCCGGCTCCCGCCTCGAGCTGGATGCCCTCCTCGCCGAGCGGCAGGTCGCCGAGGTGCTCCCGCCGCTGGTCGCGGCGGGGACGCTGCCGCGCCGGCCGGTGCACAACGACGCGAAGATCTCCAACGTGCTCTTCGACGCCGCGACGGACGCGGCCGTGAGCGTGATCGACCTCGACACGGTGATGCCGGGACTGGTCCTCCACGACGTCGGCGACATGCTCCGCTCGATGGCCGCCGCGGGCGAGGAGGACGACCGCGAACTCCCGCGCATGGAAGCGCGGCCCGCGTTCGTAGCGGCGGTCGCGGAGGGGTTCCTGGAGACAGCGGGCGCGGCGCTCGCGCCGGCCGAGCGCGAGCGGCTGGTGTTCGCGGGGCGGCTCATCACGCTGGAACAGGCAGTGCGGTTCCTCGCCGACCACCTGGCGGGGGATCGCTACTACCGCGTGCACCGCGCCGGCCACAACCTGGAGCGGGCGCGCGCCCAGCTGGCGCTCTACCGGTCGCTGACCCGGCAGGAGGAGGCGCTGGCGGCGCTGATCAGCGGCGGCTGAGGCCGGGTCCCCGCACGACGTACGCTTCCATCGCGAAGTACTCCGGGAGCCCGAGCCGGTCGGCGCGCGCGGCGGTCTCGAGGTTGCGCGCCTCGACCCGCTGCCAGAACTCGCGGTCGTCGTGGCCGCCGGGGAACGGCGCGGTGTCCTTCTGCGACTGGTGCTTGAAGATGGCGAGGATCTTCGCCCGCAGCTCGTCGTGCGAGAGCGGCACCAGCACGTCGGCCTCGGGGATGGACCACTCCTGCCAGGCACCGCGGTACAGCCACTCCTCCGGCCGCGGCCCCCCATAGCGGTCCAGTGCCCGCTCGATCGCCACCTTGCACATCCGGTGGGTCCCGTGCGGGTCGGAGAGGTCCCCCGCCACGAAGACGAGGTCGGGCCGCAATTCGTCCAGCAGGCGCAGGACGATCGCGACGTCCTCCTCGCCGACCGGGCGCTTGCGCACCGCGCCGGTGCGGTAGAACGGGAGGTCGAGGAAGCGCGCGGCCCCGGGTCCCAGCCCCACCGCCTCCAGCGCGCTCACCGCCTCCGACTCCCGGATGACCCGCTTCAGCTCCTGCACGACGGGCAGGTCCACGTCCCCCGGCTGCTTCGCCGCGAAGCTCGCCTCCACCGTGCGGCGCGCCGCGGTGGCCGCCGCCGCCTCCAGGCCGAGTGCGGCCGCCGCCCGCTCCACGAAGTCGAGGTGCCGGCGCACGTCGTGGTCGAAGACGGCGATGTTGCCGCTCGTCATGTACGCGACCGTGATGGCGTTCCCGTTCTCGCGAAGCTTGCGCAGGATCCCGCCCATCGAGATCACGTCGTCGTCGGGGTGCGGCGAGAAGACCAGGACGCGGCGCTCCCGCGGCAGCCGGCCGCGGCCGCGGATCTTGTCCCGCAGGCGCGTGAAGACCTCGCCGTTCACGACTCCGGGCTCGCCGTGGAGGGCGAGGAGCGACGAGAGGTGATGCTCGGTGTAGTCCCGCGCCGTGAGCTTCAGGATGGCCTTGCCGGTCGTCTCCGCAAGCCACACGACCGCTCGCTCCGTCTCAACCGGCGTCCACGTCACCGGCTGGAGCAGCCACGGTGTCGCGATGCGCGTGAGCTCGGCCGCGGCGGCGAGGTCGAGGTATACGGTCGCATCGGGGTGGCGCTGGAGGTAGGTCGCGGCGACCTCGGGGCTCGGCTCCCCCTCCACCGCCCGCCGCACGATGCCCGCCTTATGCTCGCCCGTGGCGATGAGGGCGACCTCCCGCGCGGCGAGGATCGTCGCCACGCCCATCGTGATCGCCTCGCGCGGCACGTTGTCCTCGCCGAAGAAGTCGGCCGCCGCGTCCTTTCGGGTGACGGTATCGAGGGTGACGAGCCGCGTGCGCGAGTCGGCCGCCGAGCCAGGCTCGTTGAAGCCGATATGCCCGCTCTTGCCGATGCCGAGGATCTGGAAGTCCACGCCCCCCGCGTGGGCGATCGCGCGCTCGTAGGCGGCGCAGTGCTCGGCGATCCGCTCCCGCGGGATGCTCCCGTCGGGGATGTGCGTCTGCTCAGGTGGGATGTTCACGTGCTCGAAGAAGTTCTCCTGCATGTAGCGCCGGTAGCTGTGCACGCTCTCCGGCGCCATCGGCCAGTACTCGTCGAGGTTGAATGCCGTCACCCGGGCGAAGTCCACCTCGCCCGCCCGGTGGCGCCGGATCAGCTCGCGGTAGATGCCGAGGGGCGTGCTGCCCGTCGCGAGGCCGAGGACGCAGCGGCCGCGCTCGGCGACGCGCTCGCGGATGACCGTGACGATGCGGTCGGCGAGCATGCGGGCCAGGTCGTCGTGGTCCGAGACCACGACGGTCCGGACACGCTCCCGGTCGCGGGCGCCCTCGATGGTGGGGATGGCAGGCATGCAAGCCTCCTCGACGCCATTGTAGTGCGGCCGGCGCCATCGGGCCAAGGGGCCGCACGGGCGCGCCGGCGGGACGAAGACTCGCGGGGCGGCCGCTCGAGGCGCAGATTCGAAGAGCCCCGCACCGAGGGTCCCGTGCGTCCACCCCGCCTGCTCCTGCTCCCGCTGCTCGCCGCCGCGCCCGTCCTGCGCGCCCAGACCTCCGCGCCGAGCGCCGAGAACCTCGCGGCCCGCGCGTGGTTCCAGGACGCGAAGGTCGGGCTCTTCATCCACTGGGGACCGTCCAGCGTCCTGATGGACGGCGAGTGGGTGATGGAGAACCGTCGCATCCGCGTCGCCGAGTACGAGCGGGTGCCAGCCTACTTCAACCCCGTGCGGTTCGACGCCGCGGAGTGGGTGCGCGTCGCGAGGGCCGCGGGGATGCGGTACATCACCCTTATCACGAAGCACCATGACGGATTCGCGCTCTTCGACTCGCGGGTCTCCGACTGGGACATCGTGGACCGCACGCCGTTCCGGCGCGACATCGTCCGGGAGCTGGCAGCGGCTTGCCGCGCCGAGGGGCTGCGGCTCTTCCTGTACTACTCGCAGCTCGACTGGCACCATCCCGACTACTTCCCGCGCGGCCAGACGGGGCGCTTCGCGGGCCGGCCGGACAGCGGCTCCTGGGACCGCTACCTCGACTACATGGACGCCCAGCTGCGGGAGCTGTTCACGAACTACGGCCCGCTGGGCGGCGTGTGGTTCGACGGGATGTGGGACCGGCCCGACGCGGACTGGCGCCTCCAGCGCACGTACCGGATGATCCACGACCTCCAGCCGGCCGCGCTTGTCATCCCGAACCATCACCGGGCGCCGCTCCCGGGCGAGGACGCGCAGACCTTCGAGAAGGACCTCCCCGGCGGCAACACCGCCGGCTTCAACACGACGTTCGTCTCGACCGCGCTGCCGCTCGAGACGTCCGAGACGATCGGCGAGTCGTGGGGCTTCCGACTGACCGACCGCAACCTCAAGAGCGTGCCGCAGCTGGTGCGGATGCTGGTGAGCGCGGCCGGGCGTGACGCGAACTTCCTGCTCAACGTCGGCCCGATGCCCGACGGCACGATCGCGCCGGAGTACCAGGAGCGGCTGCGGGGGCTTGGCGCCTGGCTCGCGCGGTTCGGCGCGAGCATCTACGGCACCCGCGGCGGGCCCCTCGCTCCACGCCCTTGGGGCGTGACCACGCAGAAGCGGGACACGGTGTTCGTGCACGTGCTCGACTGGGCCGACCCGGAGCTGGCGCTGCCGCCGCTGCCGCGCCGCGTGCGCGCCGCGCGGCTCGTGGAGGCGAACACGGCGGTGACCTTCCGTGAGACGCCGGACGGCATCGTGCTGCGCCTGCCGCCGCGCGACGATTCGGTCGTGGACCAGGTGATCGCGCTCGCTCTCGCTCCCGCGTCGGCGACCCGCCCGTGACCGACCGCCGCACGTTTCTGATGGCGGCCGCGGGCACCGCGCTGTCGGGAGGGCGCCGCTCTCCCCTCTCCTCTCGCCCCACGCCGCTCTCGTCCGGCGCACTTCCCACCCCCGCCCAGCTCGCCTGGCAGGACCTCGAGCTCGGCATGTTCATCCACTTCGCCCCCAACACCTGGCAGGAGCAGGAATACGACGACCGTTCCACACCCCTCTCCGCCATCATGCACGAGGTGGAGACGGAGCAGTGGGCCGCGACCGCGGTGGCGCTGGGCGCGAGGTACGTCGTGCTGGTGGCGAAACACGCGGGCGGGTTCTGCCTCTGGCAGACGGAGACCAACCCCTACTCCATCCGGAATACGCCGTTCCGCGGCGGCCGCGGCGACGTGGTCGGCGAGTTCGCGGCGGCGTGCGCGCGGCGGGATCTGCGGTTCGGCGTCTATCTCTCGCCCCGCGACGACAGCCTCGGCGCCGCCAACGGCGGCCGCTGCGCCACGCCCGAGGCCCAGGCGCGCTACCACGCCGTCTATCGCCAGCAGCTGACGGAGCTGCTCACGCGCTACGGGCCCATCGCGGAGCTGTGGCTCGACGGGAGCAGCGTTGTGCCGACGCACGACCTCGTGCAGCGCCACGCGCCCGACGCGATGGTCTTCCAGGGGCCGGACTGCACCATCCGCTGGGTGGGAAACGAGGACGGCTTCGCGCCGTACCCGGCGTGGAACGCGGTGGACGCGCGCGACCGGCGCACGGGCACCAGCACGGCGCTGCATTCGGACCCGGACGGCGACGTCTGGCTCCCGATCGAGGTGGACGTCTCGATCCGGCGGCCCAACTGGTTCTGGAGCACGACCAATCACCGCAACCTGCTCACGCTCGATCAGTTGCTAGAGATCTACTACCGGTCGGTGGGGCGCGGCTGCCAGCTGCTGCTCAACGTCACGCCGGACCGGAGCGGGCGGATCCCGGAGGCGGACGCGCAGCGAGCGGCCGAGTTCGGGCGCGTCATCCGGCAGCGATTCGATGCGCCGGTGATGAGTGGCTCAGGGCACGGACCGCGCCTGACCGTCGAGCCCCGCACCGTCGCGCCCGTGGACCACGTCATCCTCCAGGAGGACCTCGCCGGCGGCGAGCGGGTACGCGAGTATCGGCTGGACGGGCGCGTGGAGGGGCGCTGGCGTCCCCTCGGCAGCGGCACCGCGATCGGTCACAAACGCGTCCAGCCGATCGAGCCGGCGCCCTACGAGGCCGTGCGCCTGACGGTCAGCCGCGCGGTCGGCGTGCCACGCATCCGCCACCTCGGCGCGTACGCGACCGGTGCGGCGCCGCCGGCCACCTGGAACGCGGAGCCCGCGGTCTGGGCGGAGGACGAGGCGGGCCGGTGGAGCGGGGCCTCGTTCGAGGTGGACCTGACGCGGCGCATCACCGCGGCGGCACCGTACCGGCTGCGCTTCGCCGCCCCCGACGGTGCCGCACCGCGCGTGAGCGGCCTTCAGTTGCTTCTGAACGGTGTGGCGCAGCCGCAGGCGGTGCGGGCTGAGCGCGGGCGTGCCGACCGGTTCCTGCTGACCATCCCCGGACTAGGCCAGACGATCACGCTCCGCGGCCGGGTGCGGGGGGCGGCGAGCGGGACGGTGCTGCTGAGGAGGATCTGATGCGGGTCGAACAGTCGAGGGCTCCGGGACGCCGGCTCGGCTCCGGCGCCGGGGCCTGGGCAGTCGCGGGCTGAGAGCCCCCGCTCGGCCGTGTGCGCGTCCAAGGGACGCACCAGGCAGAGTGGACGCTTCAGCGTGCGCGCGCGCCGAGCGCGAGTCTCAACGCCCGACCGGACCTTCGGAGGAGTCACGCATGCGACCCGTTCTGCGTTTCCTGGGCGACGACCTCGTGCGGCGCATCGTGGACGAGGCGCGCTCGGTGCTTTGGGAGCTGGGCGTGGAGATACACAACCCCGGCGTCGTCTCCCTCCTGGCCGATCACGGCTCGCGCGTGGACGCGGCCACGCGACGGGTCCGGATCCCGAGCGACGTCATTGACAAGGCCGTCGCCACCGCGCCGTCCGGCTTCCGGCTGTACGACGCGCTGGGGCGCTCGTCCTTCGACCTCTCGGCCGATCACGTCCACTTCACTCCCGGCTCCGCCGCCATCTCGGTGCTCGACCACGGGGCCCGCACGACCCGGCCGCCGACCACCGCCGACTACGTGCGCTACGCCAGGGTCGTGGCCCGGCTGCCGCACCTCGCCTTCCAGAGCACGGCGATCGTGCCGGCCGACGTGCACCAGAACATCTCCGACAGCTGGCGGCTCTACCTGAGCCTGCTCCACGGCGAGAAGCCGGTGGTGACCGGGGCCTTCACCATTGACGCCTTCGCCATCATGCGCGACCTCCAGGTCGCCGTGCGCGGAAGCGCTGCGGCGCTGCGGGAGCAACCCCTGACCGTGTTCTCCTGCTGCCCCACCGCGCCGCTCAAGTGGAGCGACGTGACGTCGCAGAACGTCGTGGACTGCGCCAGGGCCGGCATCCCGGTCGAGTACATCTCGATGCCGCTCACCGGTTTCGTCGCGCCGGTGACCCTTGTGGGCACGCTGGTTCAGCACACGGCCGAGACGCTGAGCGGCGTCGTCATCACCCAGCTCACGAACCCCGGCGCGCCCGCCCTCTACGGCGGCTCCCCGGCGATCTTCGACATCCGTTACGAGACGACGCCGATGGGTGCCGTCGAGACGATGATGATCGAGTGCGCGTACGCGGAGATCGGCCGCTCACTCGGCCTGCCAACGCAGGCGTACATGGGCCTCAGCGACGCGAAGCTGCTGGACGCGCAGGGCGGGCTCGAGAGCGCGATGGGGGCGACGCTGGCGGCGCTCGCCGGCGTCAACAGCGTGTCGGGCCCGGGGATGCTTGACTTCGAGAGCGGCTTCAGCCTCGAGAAGCTGGTGCTCGACAACGAGATCTGCGGCATGGCGCTGCGCCTCGCGCAGGGCATCGAGCCGCGCGAGGACTTCCCCGCCGTGCCGCACTTCGCCGAGCTGCTGCGAGAGAAGCACCTCCTCATCGCCGATCACACGCGCGCGTGGCTGAAGCAGGAACTGCACTTCCCGGGCGCCGTCATTGACCGAGCCAACCGCGCCCGCTGGCAGGCCGACGGAGGTCGAACGCTCGGCGAGCGCGCGCACGCCGAGGTCGAACGGCTGCTCGCGGGCTACACCCCGTCCGCCCTGCCCGAGGACACGAAGACCGAGCTGACGCGGCTCATGACCGCTGAGGCGCGGCGCTGGGGCATGACCACCCTGCCCGCGCTGGACGTGTGAGCGAGCGCCTCGACCTCACCATCGCGGACGTGACCCCGAGACCGGGAGCCGTCCTGGAGCGGCTCGGCATCCCCGTGGACCTCCCCGTGCCGGCGCGGCTCGCGCCGCTCTTCGACGAAGCCGCCGTGCGGTTCGCCGAGCACGCGCGCCCCGCCGGCATCCTCGCCGAGGTGTCGGGCGAGGAGTTCGCGGCGGTGTACCGGGGCGAGGGCCGCAACGCCGCACGCTCGGTCGTGGCCGACATCGCGCCCCGCGCCGAGCACCTTGCGCTCTTCGCCGTCACCATCGGCGCCGGCGTGAGCGAGGCGCTGCGGCGCTGCTTCGCCGAGCACGAGTACGCGCTCGCCAGCGTCCTGGACGCGATGGCCTCCGCCGCGGCGGACGGCGCCGCGGACGTCGTCGAGCACCGCTACGAGGCGCGGCTCATGGCGGCGGGGTGGGCCGCGGCCGACGGCGCGGTGCTGCGCTACAGCCCGGGCTATTGCGGCTGGGACGTCACGGGCCAGCGCCGGCTGTTCGCGCGCCTCCAGCCCGGCGCCATCGGCCTCACGCTCACCGACAGCTGCTTGATGCAGCCGCTGAAATCCGTCTCCGGCGTGCTCATCGCCGGTCCGCGGAAGATCCACCACTTCGCGACCGCATACCCGTTCTGCGACGCCTGCGCGACGCGCACGTGCCGCGAGCGGCTCCGGACGCTCTTCGCCCGGACAGACCGCCCGATGGGAGCCTCGGCATGACCGACCTGGAAGCGCTCGCCGACGTCATCATCACGGGGGATCACTCCCGTGCCGACGCCCTCACGCGGCAGCTCGTCGAGCGGGGCGTGCCGCCCGGCACCATCCTCGACGGCGGCCTCATCGCCGGGATGACGGTCGTGGGCGACCGGTTCCGCGAGCACGAGATCTTCCTCCCCGACGTGCTGCTCGCCGCCCGGGCGATGTACGCGGGGATGAACGTGCTCCGCCCGCTCCTTGAGCACGCCGGGATCCCGTCGCAGGGGCGCCTCGTCATCGGGACGGTGCGCGGCGACCTGCACGACATCGGCAAGAACCTCGTCGGCATCATGCTCCGCGGCGCCGGGTTCGACGTCATCGACCTCGGCCACGACGTCGCCCCGGAGGCGATGGTGCGCGCGGCGGTCGAGCAGGGGGCGACTGTCATCGCGATGTCGGCCTTGCTCACGACGACCATGCCGGTGATGCGCGAGGTGGTCGCCCTTCTCAAGGCGGAGGGTCACGGCGGGCGCATTCGCACGGTCATCGGCGGCGCGCCGGTGACCGCCGCGTACGCGGCCGAGATCGGGGCCGATGCCTACGGGTTCGACGCCGCGAACGCCGTGGACGTCGTGAAGTCGCTGGTCGCTCGGGCCTGACGTGCGGCCCCTGCTGGACCGGCTGGAAGCGGGCGAGCGCCTGGTCTGCGACGGGGCGATGGGCACGCTGCTGCTGGCGCGCGGCCTCGCGCCGGGCCAGCCGCCGGAGTCCGTCACGCTGTCGCGGCCAGCCGTGCTGGAGGAGATCGCCCGGCTCTACCTCGAGGCGGGCGCCGACATCCTGGAGACGAACACCTTCGGCGGCTCGCCGCTGCGGCTCGCGCTCCACGGTCTCGCAGCCGAGACCGAGCGGGTGAACCGCGTGGCGACGGAAGCGGTGCGCCGCGTGGCCGGCGGCCGCGCGTACGTCGCGGGGTCCGTCGGCCCGAGCGGGCGGCTCCTCGAACCGTACGGCGACGCGAGCTCGGAGGCGGTGGCCGACGGCTTCCGCCGGCAGATCGCGGTGCTGGCCGCGGCAGGCGTGGACTGTCTCATCGTCGAAACGATGACGGACCTCGCCGAGGCGCAGCTCGCCGTCCGCGCCGCGAAGGAGGTGGCGCCCGCGCTGCCCGTGCTGGCAACGATGACCT
>CAYLJK010000001.1:21293-23258 GCA_964383975.1 uncultured Gemmatimonadales bacterium
GGCCCGTTCACCATCATGGGGGTGAGCGTCGCCGCGGCCGCGCGCGGGCTGGCCGAGGCAGGCGCCGACGTGGTCGGGGCCAACTGCGGCAGCGGCAGCGCGGCCATGATCGACGTCGCGCGCGAGTACCGCCGCCATACGGATCGGCCGCTACTCATCCAGCCCAACGCCGGCCTTCCCCGCACCGCGGGCGACCGAGTGGTCTACGACGAGACCGCCGAGCTGATGGCCGCGAACGCACGTGCGATCCTCGATGCCGGCGCCTCCATCATCGGCGGGTGCTGCGGCACCACGCCCGGGCACGTCGCCGCGCTGCGGGCGGTGGTGGGCGCCGGCCGGCCACGGACCACCTGATCTCGTGAGCCTCCCCGATGCGGGCGGACCGCGTCCGCGGGTCGGCCTGTGGGTGTGCACCGCCTTGGTCGTGGGGAACATGGTCGGCTCGGGCGTCTTCCTCCTCCCCGCCTCGCTCGCGCCGTACGGCGGTCTCAGCATCGCGGGCTGGCTCATGTCGACCGCGGGGGCGATGGCGTGCGCCCTGGTGTTCGCGTGGCTCGCCCGCGAACTGCCGAGGGAGGGCGGGCCGTACGCGTACACCCGCGCGGCGTTCGGCGACCTTCCCGCGTTCCTCGTCGCCTGGGGCTACTGGATCTCCATCTGCGCGGGGAACGCCGCGATCGCGGTCGCGTTCGCCGGCTACCTCGGGTTCTTCGCCCCGCTCCTCGCCGCGCACCCGGCCGCCGGTGCGCTCGCCGCGGTGCTCGCGGTCTGGCTGCTCACCTGGGTGAACCACCTCGGTGTCCGGGAGGCCGGAGCGGTCCAGGTGACGACGACGGTGCTCAAGCTTGCGCCGCTGCTCGCCGTGGGGACGATCGGCCTCGCTTCCGCGCAGTGGCGCCATCTCGCGCCGACCATCCCGCCCGGGTCGTCCCTTCCCGGCGCCGTGGCGGCAACGGCGGCGCTCACGCTCTGGGCGTTCCTCGGCCTGGAGTCCGCCACCATCCCCGCCGACGAGGTGCGCGATCCCGAGCGCACGATCCCCCGCGCGACCCTGCTCGGTACCGCGGTCGCGGCGCTGGTGTACATGGCGAGCACCACGGCGGTGATGGGCGTGCTCTCGCCCGGCGCGGCCGCGGCGAGTACCGCGCCCTTCGCCGACGCGGCGGCACGGATGTCAGGCGGGTGGGCGGCGCGCGCGGTGGCGGCAGGCGCGGCGGTCTCCTGTTTCGGCGCGCTGAACGGCTGGGTGCTGCTCCAGGGCGCGCTCCCGCTCGCCGTCGCCGCCGACGGGCTCTTCCCCGCGCTGTTCGCCCGCCGTTCCGCGCGCGGCACGCCCACGGCGGCACTCGTCCTCTCGAGCGCCGTGGTGACGCTGATCGTCGGCGCCAATTACACGCGGGGCCTGGTCCGCGCCTTCACCTTCCTCATTCTCCTCTCGACCATCGCGACGCTTGTGGCCTACGCGTTCTCCGGCGCGGCGCTCCTCGTCCTCACGCGGCGGCGCCGGGCGCCCACCGCGGGCCGGACCATCATCGCCATCCTCGCACTCGCCTTCGCCGCCGGTGCGATGCTGGCGGCGGGTCCGGAGGCCCTTCTCTGGGGGTGCGCGCTGCTGGCCGCGGGGGTGCCCGTCTACGCCGGAGTGCGCCGGCGCGCCCACACCCGGCGTGACCGGTCCCGAACCCACGCCCTGACTTGACGATGGACCGGCGGCGCCGCAGCCCGCGCTGGCCGGCACGCCTCCCGTCCACGCGCCGCGGCAGGTTGTCACTACGATCGTATTGACATCCCCTGGCGCCCGGTGTAGCTTCCCAGCGTGGGGACCAAGACCGAGTGGCTCCAGATCCGGGTCGCGCCCCTCGAGAAGGCGGCGCTCCGGCGACGGGCGCGCGCGGCGGGGCTGGACCTCTCGTCGTTCGTGCTGGCCCGGGCGCTGCCCCCCGCGCCCGCGCGGTTCGCGGGGCT
>CAYLJK010000002.1:0-14726 GCA_964383975.1 uncultured Gemmatimonadales bacterium
GTTCACGCTCCCCAACGGCCTCACCGTCATCGTCCACGAGGACCGCTCCGTCCCGGTGGTCGTCGTCAACACCTGGTTCCGGGTGGGCTCCGGCGACGAAGGGCCCGGCCGCACCGGCTTCGCGCACCTCTTCGAGCACATCATGTTCATGGGCTCGCAGCACGTGCCGACCGGCGACTTCGACCGGCTCCTCGAGGCGGCTGGCGCCAACAACAACGGCTCGACCACCGAGGACCGGACCAACTACTACGAGACCGGTCCCGCCAACGCGCTGCCACTGATGCTGTGGCTGGACAGCGACCGCATGGGGTTCCTCCTCCCCGAGATCACCCCGGAGAAGCTCGACATCCAGCGCGGCGTCGTGCAGAACGAGCGCCGCCAGGGGGTGGACAACCAGCCCTACGGGCTCGCGGAGGAGACCATCCTTGCACGGCTCTTCCCGCCGGGACACCCCTACAGCTGGCCCGTCATCGGGTCGCTCGCCGACCTCCAGGCCGCCACGCTCGAGGACGTCCGGGACTTCTTCCGCACCTGGTACGCGCCGAACAACGCCTCCATCGCCATCGCCGGCGCGATCAGCCCCGCCGACGCGCGGCGACTCGTCGAGCGGTGGTTCGGCGACATCCCGCGCGGGCCGGCCCTCACGCGCAACACGCCGCCGCCGGTGCGCCTCGAGGCGGACGTCCATCACACGCTGGGGGACCGGGTCCAGCTCCCCCGCCTCTACAACGCGTGGCACACGGTGCGGCTCCTGCACGAGGACGACGCCGCGCTCGACGTGCTCGCCGGCGTGCTGGCGGGCGGGCGCTCCTCGCGGCTCTACCGGCGTCTGGTGTACGACCTCCGGATCGCGGCCGACGTCGTCGCCTATCACGATGCATTGCGCATGGACGGGAGCTTCCGCCTCTACACGACGGCGCGCCCCGGCCACGACCTCAACGAGCTGCAGCGCGTCGTGGACGAGGAGATCCGCCGCCTCGTGGCCGAAGGGCCGACGGCGCGCGAGGTGCAGCGCGTGCAGAACCAAACCGAGGCCCGCTTCCTCGACCGGATGGAGACGGTGCTCGGCAAGGCCGACCGGCTCAACCACTACGCGTACTTCGCCGGCACGCCGGACTGGGTCCAGCAGGACCTGGACCGCACGCGCCGCGTGACGCCAGCCGACGTCCAGCGTGTGGCGCGGCAGTACCTCGCCGACGCGCACCGCGTCGTCCTCAGCGTCGTCCCGCAGGGCCGGACAACCCTCGCGGCAACGCCGGGAGCCGCCCGATGATCCCCCGCTCCACCCTCGCGCTCGGCGCCGCGGCCACTCTCGCGGCCGCCGCCGACCTTGCGGCCCAGGCCCCGGACCGCAGCCGGCCGCCGACGCTTGGCGCACCGCCACCGCTCGTCGTGCCCGCCCCGCGCACCGCACGGCTCAGCAACGGCCTCGAACTGGTCGTCGTGGAGATGCACGAGGTCCCGGTGGTGGACCTCACGCTCCTCGTGCGCGCCGGCAGCGTGCGCGATCCGGGGGACCTCCCCGGCCTCGCCACCTTCACGGCAAACATGCTGGACGAGGGCGCTGGATCGCGCACGGCGCTGGAGATCGCCGAGGAGGCCGCCTACCTGGGCGCGCAGCTCGGCACGGCGGCATCAGCCGAGTGGGCCTCGGTCAGCCTCCACGTGCCGCGGCGCCAGCTCGCACCGGCGCTGGACCTGATGGCCGACGTCGCGCTGCGCCCGACCTTCGCCGACTCGGAGGTCGTTCGCCAGCGCGAGCTCCGCCGCACGGCGCTCCTCCAGTTGCGCGACCAGCCGAACGCGCAGGCGCCGATCGCCTTCAACGCGATCGTGTACGGCGCGGACCATCCGTACGGCTGGCCGGCGAACGGCAACGAGGCCGCCGCGGCCGCGCTCGACCGCGAGCGCGTCGCCGCCTTCTACGCGACCTACTACCGCCCCAGCAACGCGAAGCTGCTCGTCGTCGGCGACATCACGCTGGAGGAGGCGCGCCGCCTCGCCGCCGCGCGCTTCGGCGACTGGGCCCGCGCGCCGATGCCCGTCCTGCCGGTTCCGTCCGCCCCGGCCGCGGCGCCGCGCACCTTCTACCTCGTGGACAAGCCGGGCGCCGCGCAGTCGGTGATCCGCATCGGCCACGTCGGCGTCCCGCGCTCCACGCCGGACTACTACGCGCTCGAGGTCCTCAACACTATTCTCGGCGGATCGTTCACCTCGCGGCTCAACCAGAACCTCCGCGAGACGAGAGGCTACACCTACGGGGCGGGCTCCTCGTTCGCCTACCGGCGGCTTCCCGGGCCGTTCGCCGCCACGGCGAGCGTCGTCACCGCGAAGACCGACAGCGCCCTCGTGGAGTTCTTCCGCGAGCTGCGGCGCATCCGCGACTCGATCGTCCCCGGCGAGGAGCTGGCGAAGGCCCGCGCCTACATCGCGCTCGGCCTCCCCGCCGAGTTCGAGACCACGCGCGGCGCGGCGGCGCAGTTTCGGGACCTCCTCGAGAACGACCTGCCGCTCGACACCTACACTCGGTTCATCGCGCGCGTGAACGCCGTCACCGCAGCGGACGTGCAGCGCGCCGCGCGGCGCCACATCCGGCCCGACGAGTTCACCGTGGTGGTCGTGGGCGACCGCGCGCAGATCGAGGCGGGCATCCGCGCCCTCGGCGAGGGGCCCATCTCGCTGCGCGACCTGTGGGGCCAGGAGATCCGGTGAGCGATCCGGGACCAGGGCGGCTCGACTCGCGCCGCATCTACGACGGGCGCATCGTCCGGCTCGACCTCGACACCGTCCGCTTCCCGGACGGGAGCGAGGGCGAACTCGAGATGATCCGACACGCGGGCGCCGCCGCGGTCGTCCCGGTCCTCTCGCCTCGGGACGCCCAGGACCCGCAGATCCTCCTCATCCACCAGTACCGCTACGCGGCCGACGGCGTCATCTGGGAAGTGCCCGCCGGCCGTCTCGACCCCGGCGAGGACCCGGCCGTCTGTGCGCGTCGGGAACTGCGAGAGGAGGCGGGTGTCGAGGCCGGCAGCATCGAGCGACTCACCACCATCTACACGACCCCAGGCTTCACCGACGAGAGGATCCATCTCTTCGCCGGATGGGACCTCGCCGCAGCGCCGCACGCCCGCGAGGCGGACGAGTTCCTGGAGGTCGTCCCCTTCCAGCTCAGCCGGGTCTTGGGCATGATCCGCGACGGCGAGATCGTGGACGCCAAGACCATCTGTGCTGTCCTCTTCTTCGGTGGGTTCCGGGTGGGGTTGTAACCGGAAGAGGACAGCCCCTTGAGTGTCGAATTGACAGAGGATCACTTCCGGTTCGTTGTAACACGCTGTAAATTCAGCGGTTAGCGGCTGTGTCGTCGTGGCGTGAGCCCCGGTACGCTTCCTGCTCTTGCAACGATGCGACCTCGGTACGCGTCAGGTGAGTGTGGCAGCGACCCTCAGCGAGCGGCGCGGCAGCGTCGTCCTCCCCGGATCCCGACCCTATCAGGGCCTTGGCGACGGGGAGGTCGTGCAGGCGTTCCTGGATGGGGACGCGCGCGCCTTCACGGAGATCGTTCTCCGCTACCAGGGCCGGCTGCTGAACTTCGTCTACCGCACCATCGGGGACCGGGAGCGCGCCGAGGACCTTGTCCAGGAGGCGTTCGTCCGCGTCCACCGGCACCTGCACCGCTTCGACCCGTCGCGGAAGTTCTCGACGTGGATCTACACCATCGCCTCCAACCTCGCCAAGAACGAGCTGCGCAACCGCAGCCGCAACCCGCTGGTCCTCTTTCAGACGTTGCGCCGTCAGTGGGAGGCGGACCATCGGCCGCTCGAGTTCGAGGACCCGACGGGTCGGCCGGATGACGCGTTCCACCGGCGCCACCTGCGCGAGCAGGTGGAGTGGGCCGTGGCCCAGCTCCCCGAGCACCATCGTGTCGTGTTCGTCCTGCGGGAGTTGGAGGGGAAGAGCTACGAGGAGATTGCCGAGATCTCCGGCTGCAACCTCGGGACGGTGAAGAGCCGACTGAACCGGGCGCGAGCCAACTTCGCGGCAATCATCGCTCCCCGCCTGGCCTGATTCCCGGCGCCGGGGATCCCCTTGGCCGAGGGTCCCCCGGGGCGGCCGGAGCGGAACCCCGGCACGCCTCCCGTGGTACCATGCGCGTTCGTACCTTCCGGGCGCCCATGGGCTGTTCCGAGTTCCTCGAGCGGTATTCGGATTTCACCGACGGCTTCCTCGACGAGGCCGGCGAGGTGGGGATGCGCGAGCACCTCGGCGCGTGCCCGCGGTGCCGGCGATTCGATGAAGCGTACCAGGCGGGGCGCGGTGCCCTGACGCACCTGCCCCGCGTCTCGCCGTCGGCGGGGTTTCGGACGCGACTGGAGGCACGGCTTGCCACCGAGCCCGCCGACGCGGAGACGTCGTTCCGTTACTGGTCCGGCGCCGCCGGGGCGCTGCTGGTGGTGGCCGTGGTCGGCATGGTCAGCTGGGAGGCCGGCGGCGAGCCGCCGTCCGAACGCCCACGGAAGGAGTGGCGCGCCAGCGGACCGGTGGTCCCGGTGGACCCGCCCGGCCCCTTCGAGTTCAGCTTCGCCGGCGACACCACCCTCGACTACCCGGCCCACTTCCCCGTCCTTCCCGTGTCGCGCGGTCCCGCCCGTGCACCATCCACGGCCGCGGCCGGCGTCGAACTGGCGGTGGACTGGATCGTTCCGTAGCCGCCCCAACGCTTTTGCGGGGCATCGTTTCGGGCTAAGTTGCGCTCGATGCCCGCCCTCGACTTCGACGACCTCCGGCGCGCCGTCCGGAAGGGTGAGTTGCGGCCCGCCTACTACTTCCACGGCCACGAGGATCTGCTGAAGGACGACGCCCTGCGGGACGTCCTCGGCGCCGTGCTGGAGCCAACCACGCGGGACTTCAATCTCGACCGTCGCCGAGCCGGCGACCTGAGCGCCGACGAGTTCCACACGCTGACCCAGACGCCGCCGATGCTGGCCCGGCGCCGCGCGGTGGTGATCACGGAGGCCGAGGCCCTCCAGCAGCGGCGGACGCGGATGCAGGCGCTCCGCGCCGCCGTGCTCCAGTACCTCGCGCATCCGGCGCCCGACACCGTGCTGATCCTGGTCCAGTCCGGCACGGCGGACGAGCGTGACGGCAGGCCGGACGCCGACCTGGCACGTCTGGCCAGCGCTGTCGCTTTCGATGCCCTGCCTCCCGAGCGGCTGCGCCGCTGGATCCGGCATCGCGCGGGACAGGAAGGTCTCAATCTCGACGAGGCGGCCGCGGCGCACCTGCACGAGGCCGTCGGGGACGACTTGGCGCAACTCGCCGCCGAGATCGCGAAGCTTCGCTCGGCCGTCGGCGACCGTCCCGCGACGGCCGACGACGTCTCGCTGCTTGTCGGCGTGCGGCGCGGCGAGACCGTGCACGACTTCATGGACGCGGTCACGGCGCGCCGCACGCCCGAGGCCGCGGCGATGGTCCCGCACCTCCTCGATGCGCCGGGCGCGAGCGGTGTGCGCCTCGTGAGTGGGCTGGCGACGGCGCTCGTCGGCGTCGCCCTGGCCCGCGCCCTGCTCGATCGCGGCGGCGGCCCCGGCGCGGTCGGGCGCGAGCTGGTGTCCGCCATGGAGACCGCGCGGCCGGCCGGGCTGCGGGGCTGGCGGGAGGAGGCGAACCGCTGGGTACGCGACGCGTCGGCCTGGACGGCGGTCGAACTGGATGCTGCCCTCGCCGAACTGCTGCGGGCCGACCGCCGGCTCAAGGGCACGACACTGGGCGGCGACGCCGCGATCGTGACGGAGACGGTGCTCGCCCTCGCCGGCGCCGGGACCCCGACAAGAGGCCACGGTGCCTGGTGGTCGCCCTGCTCTGCGGCGGGGCCGTCGCGGCGACGGCGCAGGAGTCGCCGGCCGCACGCCAGGCGGCGGCGCTGGCCGCCGAAGGGCGCGGCGACTCGGCGCGGGGGCTGCTGAACCGGGTGCTCGCCTCGACGCGCGCGGGAGAGCCCGCCTACGTCGAGGCGCTGTACTGGCGCGGACGCCTCGCCGCCTCCGGCGACAGCGCCGAACACGACATGCGCCGGGTGGCCATCGAGTTCTCATCGTCGCCGTGGGCCGATGACGCCCTGCTCCAACTGAGCCATCTCGCCCTCGCGGCGGCCAACCCGGCCGCCGGCTACGACATGGCGATGCGCCTGCGGAGCGACTACCCGGGAAGCGGCCTACGGCCGCAGGCAGCGCTGGCCGCGGCCCGGGCGGCGTTCGAGACCGGCGAGCCTCGGGCCGCATGCGCCCTGCTCGACAGCGCGCGGGCGGAGGCGGCTGCCGACATCGAATTCGGCAACCAAGTGCTCTACTATCGGGCCCGCTGTCGCGAAGGGCGCCCTGTGGCACCCGCCGTGGCGCGGGCCGTCACGCCGGACACCGCCCGGCCCGCAGCGACGCCGGGCGGCAGCACGGTCCACGGCCGGCGCGCCAGCTTTGATGTGCAGGTGCTCGCCGCTCGCACCGATGCGGCGGCCGAGCAGGCGGTGCAGCGGCTCGGCCAGGCCGGCCTGCGCGCGCGCATCGTCCGCGGAGACGACGGGCTGCGGCGGGTGCGGCTCGGCCCCTTCGGTTCGATCGAGGAGGCGTCCGCCGCGGCGCAGGCCGCGCGGCGCGCAGTCGGCGGCGAGCCGCTCGTGGTGCGGAACCCGTGACGCTCCCCGGCCTCGACCCCGGCACGCCGCTGATGCAGCAGTACCGCGAGATCAAGGCGCGGCACCGCGATGCCATTCTGTTCTTCCGGATGGGCGACTTCTACGAGATGTTCGAGGATGACGCCGAGGTCGCCGCTCGCACGCTGGGGCTGACCCTCACGGCGCGCAACAACGGCGGCGCCGCGGACACACCGCTCGCCGGCGTGCCGGTGAAGGCCGCCGCGCAGTACGTCAAGCGGCTCGTCGAGCGCGGATTCCGCGTCGCCATCTGCGAGCAGATCGAGGACCCGCGAACCGCGCGCGGCGTGGTGAAGCGCGCGGTCGTCGAGGTGGTGACGCCCGGCGCCGTGATGGCCGACGACCTGCTCGACGAGCGCCGCAACACCTTCCTCGTCGCCGTCCACGCGGACGGCGACACGGCCGGACTGGCCGCGGTGGACCTCTCCACCGGCGAGTTCGTGCTCGAACGCCTCGCGCTCGACGAACTGGACGCGGCGATCGCACGCTACCGCCCCGCCGAGGTGCTGGTGGCGGAGGGGGCAGCCTTCACCGCGCCCGTCGCGCTCGTCACCCGGCGCGACACGTGGGAGTTCGATCCCGTCCTCGCAGGAGAGGAGCTGGCGCGGCGATTCCGGCTCGCGTCCCTCGAGGGGGTGGGGCTCGACGCGTCGGATGCGGTGGCGGTCGGCGCGGCGGGCGCGCTGCTGCGCTACCTCGGCGATCTCCAGCCCGGCGGCCTGCCGCATCTCCAGCGGCCCCGGGCCCGCCGGGCCGCCGGCCTGCTGTACGTCGACGCCATGACGCGCCGCAACCTCGAGGTCGTGGACCCGCTGCGGCCCGAGGGCGAGCGCGCCACACTGCTCGGGGTCCTCGACCGCACGGTGACGCCGATGGGCGCCCGGCTGCTCCGGCAGTGGCTGCTCCATCCCCTGGCGGACCTGGACGCCATCCGGTGCCGGTACGACGCCGTCCAGCTGCTGGTGGACGACCCGGCGCGCCGTACCACCCTCGCCGCGGCGCTCGACGGGGTGCGCGACATCGAGCGGCTCGGTGCCCGCGCAGCCGCCCGGCGTGCGACCCCGCGCGACCTGGGCGCCCTGCGCACCTCGCTGCTGCGGCTTCCCGCCGTTCGCGGGGCGGTGCGCGACCTCTACGGGCTCGATGACGGCTTCGACGTGCTGGACGACGTCGTTGCGGCGCTCGACCGCGCGCTCGTGGAGCGGCCGCCCGCCACGCTCGGCGACGGACCGACCATCCGCCCCGGCGCCGACCCGGAGCTCGACCAGCTGCGCGACCTTCGCGACGGCGGTCGCGCCTACATCGCCGGCCTCCAGGCCCGCGAGCGCGCCCGCACCGGAATCGCGTCGCTGAAGATCGGCTACAACAAGGTCTTCGGGTACTACCTCGAGGTTACGCACGCCAACCGCGACAGCGTGCCGCCGGACTACGAGCGCCGCCAGACGCTGACGGGCGCCGAGCGCTACGTGACCCCCGAACTGAAGGACTATGAGGCGAAGGTCCTCGGCGCGGAGGAGGCGATCGCCCGGCGCGAGGAGGCGCTCTTCACTACAGTGCGTGCCGCCGCCGGGGAGGCGATCGGCCGCATCCAGGACGCCGCCGCGCGGGTCGCCGCCGCCGACGTGCTGGCCGCCTTCGCCGACGCCTCCGTGCGGGAGCGGTACGTGCGGCCGGCGCTGACCGATGGGTTCGCGCTCGAGCTGGAGGCGTGCCGCCACCCGGTCGTCGAGCGGATGATGCCGCGCGAGGCGTTCATCCCGAACGACGTGCGCCTCGACGCGGAGCGGCAGATCCTCATCGTCACGGGGCCCAACATGGCCGGCAAAAGCACGGTGCTCCGCCAGGTTGGGTTGTGCGTGCTCATGGCGCAGGCCGGCTGCTTCGTGCCGGCCGACGCCGCCGTCATCGGGCTCGTGGACCGGCTGTTCACGCGTGTCGGCGCGAGCGACGACCTGGCCCGCGGCCAGAGCACGTTCATGGTCGAGATGAGCGAGACGGCCGCCATCCTGCACAACGCCTCGCGCCGCAGCCTCGTGCTGCTCGACGAGATCGGCCGCGGCACCTCCACCTTCGACGGCCTCGCCATCGCGTGGGCGGTGGCCGAGCACCTCCACGAGCGCCTCGGCTGCAAGGCGGTGTTCGCGACGCACTACCACGAGCTGACACAACTCGCGGACCGCTTCCCGCGCATCGCCAACGTCAACGTGGCCGTCCACGAGGCGGGCGACGAGGTCGTGTTCCTGCACCGGCTGCGGCCGGGCGGCGCCGATCGCTCCTACGGCATCCATGTCGCACAGCTCGCCGGCCTGCCGCCCTCAACCGTGGCGCGGGCCCGCGAGATCCTGGCCATGCTCGAGGCGGGGCACCGCGTCGCCCGCGCACCGGAGGCCCGCGACCAGTTCACCCTGTTCCCGGCGCCGCCGCACCCGGTGGTGGAGGAACTGAAGGCGCTCGACGTGGACGGACTCACCCCCCGCGAGGCCCTCCAGCGCCTCGCCGACCTGCAGGCGCGCGCCCGCAGCGGGGACGGCGCGTGAGCCGCGCAACATCCCTGTTGGCGGCTGCGGCGCTGGTCGCCTGCCAGCGGGACCGCGCGGAGGCTCCGGCTGGGACGGCCGTCCCCCCGAACGACGTGCCGGTCGCGATCAACGGCGAGTCCCCGTTCCGGTACCCGCCAGGGCTCTACGACCAGGGGATCGAGGGAGAGGTGCGGCTGCGCCTGTACGTGGACTCGGCCGGTCGCGTCGTTCCGGAGTCGGTCTCGATCTCCTCCTCCTCCGGAACGCCAGGCCTCGACTCCGCCGCGCTCGTCGGCGCGCCCGCGCTGCGCTTCGCTCCAGCCCAACGTGACGGCGTCCCGGTGGCCGCCACCTTCTACCAGCCCGTCGTCTTCCGCCGGCGCGCCGGCAGCGCGCCGCCCGCCCCGTGAGCCCGGCGTGAACGTCTACGACACCATCCTCCAGGCCATCGGCCGCACGCCGCTGGTGCGCCTTAACCGCGTCACGGCGGGCATCCGGACGCCGGTGTACGGCAAGGCCGAGCACCTCAACCCGGGTGCCTCGGTGAAGGACCGCATCGGCCTCGCGATGATCGAGGCCGCCGAGCGCGACGGCTCGCTCGGCCCGAGCGGCACCATCGTCGAGGCGACGAGCGGCAACACCGGCGTCGGTCTCGCTCTCGCGGCCGCGGTCAAGGGCTACCGCTGCATCTTCACCATTCCCGACAAGATGTCAGTGGAGAAGGTGCGGCTGCTGCGCGCCCTCGGCGCGGAGGTGATCGTCGTCCCGACGGCCGTGCCGCCCGACCACCCTGACTACTACATCAACAAGGCCAGGGCGATCGCGGAGGCCACGCCGGGGGCGATCATGGCGAACCAGCACTACAACCCGGCCAACCCCGAGGCGCACTACCGCACGACCGGTCCGGAGATCTGGGAGCAGACCGGCGGCCGTATCACGCACTTCTGCGCCTCGCCGGGCACGGGCGGGACCGTCTCCGGCGTGGCGCGCTACCTGAAGGAGCGCAACCCGGCCATCCGCATCGTCGCCGGCGACCCGGTCGGCTCCATCTATCGCCAGTATGCGGAGACCCACACCAAGGGTGACGGGGGCCCGTACAAGGTCGAGGGGATCGGCGGCGACAAGATCCCGACGTCGCTCCATTTCGATCTCATCGACGAGTGGATCACGGTGAGCGACGCGGAGGCGTTCCAGATGGCCCGCCGCTGCACGCGGGAGGAGGGGCTCTTTATCGGCGGGTCGGGCGGCCTCAACGTGGTCACCGCCATCGACGTCGCCCGCCGGGTGGACGACCCGGAGGCCTGTGTGGTCACGATCCTCTGCGACACCGGTGAGCGCTACGTCTCGAAGCAGTTCGACGACAACTGGATGCGCGAGAATCAACTGCTCCCGTCCGACCGGGTCACCGCCGAAGGTCTCCTCGCGGGCCGCGCGCCCAGCCTGCCCCCGCTGGTCTCCGTCGGTCCCGGCGGGACCGTGCGCCAGGCGCTCAACCTCATGTCCACCTACGGCGTGACGGAGATCCCGGTGATCGATGGTGCGGACTGCGTCGGCTCGCTCAGCGAGAACATCCTGATGGCGCGTGCCCTCGAGAACGCGGCGATTGTCGAGCGCGCCGTGGGCGAGGTGATGGGGCCGCCGTATCCCGTCGTGGACGCGGCGCTCCCGCTCGAGCGGCTCACGGGCCTCCTCGCGCGGGACTGCGCCGCGGTGCTGGTGCGCCGCGCGGGCCGCCTCGCCGGCGTCATCACGCGCTACGACGTCCTCCGCCAGGTCGCGGGGATCCGTTGAAGACCGCAGTGCTGACCGGAGGAGCGTCCAGCGAGCGCGACGTGGCGCTCGCGACCGGGCTCCAAGTCGCCACGGCCCTGCGCGAGCGCGGACACCTGGTGAGCCTGGTGGACCTCGCGACGGGCTTTATCCCGCCGGAGCGCGAGGCCGAGCTGCTTCCGGGCGGTGTGGGGCGCGAGCCGCCCCCGCAGGATCGGCTGCGGGCGCTTCAGCGCGGCATGCTGAGCGCCGGCCTCGGCGAGATCCCCGCGGTGCGGCACGCCGACGTCATCGTCCTCGCGCTGCACGGCGGGCACGGCGAGGACGGCACGCTCCAGGCGCTGCTCGACGTCATCGGTGTCCCCTACACCGGCAGCGGGCCGCTCGCCAGCGCGCTCGCGATGGACAAGGACATCGCCAAACGCGTGCTCCGCGACCACGGACTGGCCGTCCCACGCTGGGTCATGGCACCCGCCACGGCCGAGATGGTCGCGCGCGAGGTCGGGTTCCCCTGCATCGTCAAGCCGTCCCGGGAGGGCTCGTCGGTCGGTCTCTCACTCGTACGGCGCGAAGCCGACCTGGGCGCCGCCGTGCGCGAGGCCGCCCGATGGGACGCGGAGGTCATGATCGAGGCCTACGTGGACGGACCCGAGCTCACCGTCGGCATCCTCGGCGACCGGGCGCTTCCTGTCGGCGAGATCCGGCCGCGACACGAGCTGTTCGACTACGAGTGCAAGTACACGCCGGGGATGGCGGATGAGATCTTCCCGGCGCCCATCCCCGACGCCGTGGCTACGCGCGCCCAGGAGGACGCGCTCCGCACACACCGCGCCCTCAAGCTGGGCGGCTACTCGCGCGTCGACTTCCGCGTGGGCCCGGATGGGAGCATGTTCGTCCTGGAGGCCAATACCCTTCCCGGGCTGACCGCGAACAGCCTCGTCCCCAAGGCGGCGCGCGCGGCCGGGATCAGCTTCGCCGATTTCTGCGAGGAGATTTGCCGCCTCGCGCGGCGGCCCGGCGGAACCTGGGACTGAGCCCGGGTATACTTCCACAGGATGGACCGCTCGCCGTTCGCCCTGACACCGTGGGTCCGCCGCTTCCTCGCGGCGATGGGTGCGGTGTACCTCCTGCAGCTCACGGTCTTCACCAGCCCGTGGCTGGTGGAAACGCTCGGTTTCGCGCCGGCCGACGCGTGGCGCCGGCCGTGGACGTTCGTGACGTACGCCGTGCTCCATGGCTCGTTCCTCCACCTGCTCGGCAACGCCATCGAGCTCTTCATGTTCGGGCCCGCGGTGGAGGCGCGCCTCGGTGGCGCGCGTTTCGCGCGCCTCGCGCTGGCCGCCACGCTGGGCGGGCCGCTGCTCAGCCTGCTCCTCCTCCCGCTCGCCGGGGAGGGGATCATTATCGGGGCCTCGGCCGCAGTCTTCGGCATCATGCTCGGCTTCGTGTTGGAGTGGCCCGACGCGCCGGTCTGGATCTTCCCACTCCCGGCACCGGTCCGGGCCAAGTGGCTCGTGGGGTTCCTGGCTGGGCTCTCGCTCCTGGCCGGCTTCCTCGGCGCGCGCGATGGCGTGGCGCACATCGCGCACCTCGGCGGCTTCGCGGCGGCGCTGCTCTTCCTGCGTGGCCACCGGCTCCTGCGCCGCGCGCCGGCCACCGGACCCACCGAGCGCCCGCCCGCCGTCCTCGTGCGCGGGCAGGCCGCCGGTCAGGCCCATCGCCAACCCGCCGCCGGAGCGCCCCACGGACAGGAGTGCGAGGAGCGCCACAAGGTGGACCGCGTGCTCGACAAGATCTCCGCCCGCGGGCTCGAGAGCCTCACCCCCGAGGAGCGCCGCTTCCTGGACGAGATGAGCAGGCGGTTCCGCCAGGACCACTGAGCGCGGCGCCGACCGGAGGCCGGTACGCTCCCGCTCGCCGCAGTCCTTCTCGTTCTCCAGGCGCCGGCTCCGCGGCCGCTCCACGCCCGGGCGGAGTCGCTGCTCGCCGCCGGTCGGCTCCCGGAGGCACGACGACTGTGCGAGGACCACCTCGCCCGCCACCCCGACGATCCCAGCGTCCTCGTCCTGCTGGCCCGCGTGCACCTCGCCTGGCCCGTGGTCGGCCGCTTTCGCGCCGAGAGCCTCCTCAGCCGCGCCGCCCGCCTGCGTCCCGACGACCCGGAGCCACACTACTGGTTGGGACAGGTTGGCTTCGCTCTCCGCGGCGACGACGGAGAGTGGATCGCGCGCCGCGGCCTCGACCGCGTGCTGGAGCTCGATCCCGACCACCGGGACGCATGGACGCTCTGGCTCCAGCTCTACCGGGACAACGACGACCGCCGCCGCGCCACAGCCGCGCTTGCGCGCCGCACCGGGCAGTACCGGAGCGACTTGCGCCGCGCCCTGTTGCTGGTGGAGCTGCACGACGAGCACGCGGCGGCGCTGCTGCGCTCCCTGGTCCGGGAGCGCCCCGATGACGTCGAGCCGCGGGCGCTGCTCGCCCAGGCCCTCTTCCAGGCCGGGAGCGACGCCGACGGCGCCACGGCGTACGACGCGGCCCTGCGCCTCGCGTCCTCGGACACGGCGGGGATCCTCTGGCGGCAGGTGCGCGGCATCGCCTCGCCGGTCGAGCGCGCCGCCTGGTCCGTAACGCCGCCCGCGGAGCGCGCCGCCTTCTTCCGGCTGTTCTGGGCCCGGCGCCGCCCTGACCTGCGGGAGCCGGTGAACGCCCGGCTCGGCGAGCACTTCCGCCGCCTGGCCGAAGCGCAGGATCTCTTCGCGCTCCGGCACCCGAACTCGCTCTGGCATCACTCCGCCCGGTGGCGCGCGTTCGCCCGCGGCGCGTCGGCCCGGTCGCCGGAGGGGCGTGGCGCCCGCCGCGCCCTCGCGCTCACGGAATGGTGTCCGCCGACCGCCGCACGGCCCGCTGAGACCTGGACGCCGCCAACCGTGGCGGACCTCGCGATGGGGCAGCGCAGCGTCAACGTCGAGGACGGCCTCGACGACCGCGGGCGCATCTACCTCCGCCACGGCCGCCCCAGCGAGGTGTATCGGCTGACCGGGGCCGACGGCCCCGGCGAAGGCGAGATCTGGTGCTACCGCCGCGGCGGCGAGGTCTTCCGCGTGAGCTTCCTGCGCGGAACGTCCTGGTTTCTGGTGGGCGGCGACATGATTGCGACGCCGGTGCGGCCGGGAGAGTACGAGTCTGCGTTGGCGCTGCTGGCGAGCGACGCGCCGTCGGCGCGCCGCCCCCCGCTCTCGTTCAGCTTCTGGTCGGTTGCGTTCCGCGGCCCGGATGCCCGGCACACCGAGCTGGCGCTCGTCCTCGACTCGCTCGACGGCATCGCCGAGCTGGTGGACGCAGGCGGCGCCACCGCGGCGCGGGACGCGCGCGCCGGCGCACCGCTGCGCCTCACCGCGCCCCCCGGGCGCTACGCGCTCCTCGTGGATGGCGCGCGCGGCGACGCGTTCGGCACCTACCGCGGCACCATCACGCTCCCCGACCATGGAGGCGACACGCTTAGCATCTCCGGCCTCCTCGTTGCCGGGGGCGATGTCGCGCCGGACCGCGATGCGATGCTCGCGCACGCACCGGCGCGCCTGCGTTTCGCCGCCGGGCGCCCGATCCGGATCTATGCCGAACTGTACGGCCTCGGTCGCCGCGACGGTCTCGTGCGGTACGAGGCCCGTTATCGCGTCGAGCGCACGGACGGCCGCCTGCTGCGCGTGGGCGGCCGCCGCCAGCGGGCG
>CAYLJK010000002.1:14736-15457 GCA_964383975.1 uncultured Gemmatimonadales bacterium
GCAAGCATCGCCTTCCGCCGCGACGCACCGCACGCGTCCCGCGCGATCGAGACGCTCGTCCTCGATCCCGGCCGCCTCCCGCGAGGACGCTACCGGCTCGTGCTCGAGGTCACGGACGACGTGCGAGCACACACCGTGTCAAGTGCTTCCCTCGGCTTCGAGCTGCGCTGAACACCTTGTGAGCGTCGCACGGTCCGCACAGATTGGGAGCGGCCGCGACCGTGATCATCAACCTCGTCCCCGAGTTCCTCGCCGTCCGCGCGTCGCGCGACGCGTTCGCCGCCTACCAGACGTACCTCGACCGGCACCGCCGCGTCCTCGCCGCCTACTGGCGCAACTACGTGCTCGACCTCGATGCGCCGGCCGCCGAGGACATCATCCGCGCCGCGCTCGCGGCCGATCGGCGCGACCTCGAGCGCCTGCTCGCCGACCGTGATCTTGAGCGCCTGGCCGAGGATGCGCTTGCCGCGGCCGGCGCGGTGCTGGAGTTCGACCAGCCCTTCGATGTCTATCTCACAGTGGGCGTCGGCGCGGCGAACGCCGGGGAACTGGTCGTGGACGGGCGTGGGGCCGTGGTGATCTGCCTCGAGCACTTCACCGGGCACGCCAACCCCGAGACGTTCGGTCTCGGCCTCGACCCCTCGCTGCTGCCCCTCTGGATCGCGCACGAGGCTGCTCACGTCGTGCGCTACCTGTCACCCGCCAGCCAGTCCACGCTGCG
>CAYLJK010000002.1:15467-23089 GCA_964383975.1 uncultured Gemmatimonadales bacterium
TCGCCGAGGCGGGCGGGCAGTACGACTGCTGGGAGCTGGCCAGCCGGGCCACCTTGCGTGAACAGCTGCTCAACGAGGGGGTGGCGGTCCATGCCGCGCGCGCGGCCGCTCCGGGACGGCCCGAGGAGGATTACTTCGGCTACTCGCGCCGGCAGTTCCGGCGGCTGCGCGAGCAGGAGGCGTTCCTCCTCGCCGCCGTGCAGCCGGACCTCGACGCCACCGGGCTCGGCCTGCGCCTGCGCTGGCTCACAGGAGGACTCTCGCCCGCGGCGCGGGCCGTGGGAGGACGCGTCCTTCCGGAGCGCGCCGGCTACTACCTTGGGGCACGGCTCACTGAAGCGTTGGTGTTGGAGCAGGGCGTGGCCGCCGCCGCGCGCGCCGCCGCGGCGGCCTTCACCGCCGCTGACGCCGCCCGCGCGGAGTTCGGCCGGGCGGTCGGCGCATGACCGCGCCGCAAGGCGAGCGCCGCACCAACCGAGAGCTCCGCGAGGTCCTCGACGAGTTGGTGGAACACGTGCGGCACATCGCGCGCCACGCGCACCACATGGCCCCGGAAGAGCTGGCCTATGCCGAGGAGCGCCTCGAGCGGCTGGCCGACGAGGTTTGGCGCATCGCCACGGACGTGCGCCGCTAGCGCCTCGCCCCCGACCCGACCTGGCGGCGTGCCATCTCCGCGGCCCGCGCCCGGTTGATCAGGAACTGTTGCGGCAAGCTCACGAGGTTCGACACCGCGTAGTACAGATTCAGCCCCGACGCGAAGTTCAGGAACAGCACCGTCATCATGATCGGCATGAAGACGGTCATCATCTTGGCCTGCGGGTTCGGCGGCATCCCCAGCTGGCTCAGCTTGGAGAGCGCGTACATCGAGAGCCCCATCACCAGCGGGGTGACGTAGAGCGGGTCCCGCAGCGACAGATCCGGGAGCCAGAGGAACGGCGTGCCGCGCAGCTCGATGGTGTTCGCAAACACGAAGAAGAGCGCCAGCAGGATTGGCATCGGGAGCAGCAGCGGTAGGCACCCGCCGAACGGGTTCACCTTGTGCTCCTTGTACACCTTCATCATCTCCTGCTGGAGGCGCGCCGGGTCGTTCTTGTAGCGCTTCTGCACGTCCTGCAGGATCGGTTGCACGGCCATCATCGCCACCTGGCTCTTCATCGCCCGCTGGTTCAGCGGCCACAGCACCAGACGGACCAGCACCCCGAAGAACACCAGCACCCACCCGTACGACATCCGCAGGTTCTCGTGCATCCACAGGAAGAGCCCGGTGATCCAGGTGGCCACCGGCATCACGATGGGCCGAAAGACCCAGCCGTACGGGGACGCTCGCTCCAGCTCGCGGCCCATCGGCTGCAGGACGCGGTGCTCCTGCGGCCCGACGTAGAGGTCGTAGTGGAACCGGCCGTCCGGCCCGACGGGGAGGGTGACCCAGGTCTGCGCCTGCGTGGCCGCGCGCGCGGGCCGTGGACCGCCGACGAGCACCGCGCCGCCGAACTGCGGCGTCGTCGAGTCCGCCGAGAGAAGCACGCCGATGAAGTACTTGGACTTCACCGCGACCCAGTCGAACGGCCCGCCCACTTGCTGCACCTCTCCCGGGTCGAGCGACCGGAACGCGTGGTTCTCCGGGCTGGTGCGCCGGGTCGCCACCGCGTAGTGACGGAAGTTGTCGCCGCTGTCCGCCTCGACGTTCGCGAACCCCGTGCCGAGCCCGACCAGCAGGAGCGCGCCGCGACCCTCGAGTCCCTCCAGCACGCCGCCCACGCGGATCAGGTACGGATTCCCGGCTGCGGCCGCGATCTCCACGCGCTGCCGCACCCCGCCTGCCGCGCCAGCGAGCCGCAGGGCCTCCCCGGAGCCCTCACGGGTGAACGGCACGCTGTCCAGGCGCACCGTGTCGCGGCCCACGACGACGCGATGCGCGAGCAGCCGGTCTCCGGGTCGGATCAGGCGGACCGCTCCCGAGTCGCCGCGGGCATGCGTCCGGTAGCCGGCGAGCGTCACCTGGTCGACGGTCGCACCCAGCGTGCTGATCCGGAACCGGGCACGCGCGGTGCGCAGCGACAGCGTCTCCACGGCCGTTGCAGGCGCCGCCGCCAGCGCCGGGAGCGGAGCGGGGGCGGTGGTGACGGGCGCCGTCGGTGCCGCCGCACTCTCGGCGAGCACGGCGAACGTATCCGGCCTCGCTGTCTCGCGGCGCGGGGCCGGCTTCCGCAAGAAGGACGGCACCGCGAGGACCGCGATCATCAGCGTGACGGCGAGGAGCAGTCGGCGTTCCATCGGACGCTCAGGGAACGGGGTCGTAGCCGCCCTCGTGGAACGGGTGGCAGCGCAGGATCCGGCGAGCGCCCATCCACCCGCCCCGCAGCGCACCGTACTTCTCGATCGCGTCCGCCGTGTAGCGGGAGCAGGTCGGGACGTACCTGCACGCCGACGGCATGAGCGGCGACAGCGTCACCTGGTACCCCCGGATCAGGAGGATGAAGAGGCGTGCCAGGGGCGACACAGCGAGCCCACCAACTCCATCCGGAGGATCCGGAAGGTGGTGCCGTACGCGGCGGCCCGGGGCCGCACCGCGACGTCCGTCGGCTCGGCCAGCCGAGGGAGCACGTCCCGCCGGCCGATCTCCCGGAGGCGGCGGCGCAGTCGATTGCGCCGCACGGCTGTCTCCCGGAACCGCGGCACGATCACCGCAAGCCGCGAGGTGCCGACAGGGGAAGGCCGGGTGAACAGATCGAGGTGATCCGTTCGCAGGCGCTTCCCCTGTGTCATGAGCGCGCGGATCTCCGAGGCGCGCGTGAGGCGAGAGGACCTGGGCAGCCGCTCGGCCGTCAACGGCCGGCGTGCTTGGACCCGGTGCGGACGGTCAGGCGCTTGCGGCCCTTCTTGCGCCGGCGAGACAGCACCTCGCGACCCCACCGCGTCTTCATGCGGGTGCGGAACCCGTGCTTGCTGATGCGCTTCCGGTTCCGCGGACGATAAGTCGGTTTCACCGTTCAGCCTCGTGACACGCCACGACGGGATTGCCGTTGCGGAGCCTGCAAAGTTACCCGCGCCTTGCGGTTATGGTCAAGGTTGACTTTTCCACATTCGGCGGGGTACCTTCGTGCGCCCTTTCGACCTTCCGCTGATTTCCACGACGCTGGATCGATGGAGCAGTCCGTTAAGGAAACCTGGAAGCGCCTCCTCGACCAGGCGCGCAGCCGCCTGCCGGAACCCGCGCTGCGCACTTGGCTGGAGCCTGCGGAACCGGTGAGCCTGGAGGATGACCGCCTGGTCGTCGCCACGCCCGACCAGTTTGCCGCCGAGTGGAACGAGAGCAAGCACGCCAAACTGCTCTCGGACCTCTCCGCCGAGGCGGTCGGACGACCGCTCGTCGTCTCGTTCCGGGTCCAGGAGGAGCGGGCCCGGCGTCCGCAGATGGACTTCTTCGTGGCCCCGCCCCCCGGCGGGCCGGCCGCCGCCGGCGGGCCGGCACCCTGGGCGCTCCCGCTCAATGAGCGGTACACCTTCGGCACCTTCGTTATCGGTAAGTCGAACGAGCTGGCGGCGGCGGCGGCCTACGCCGTCGCGGAGGCGCCGGGGCGGACCTACAACCCGCTCTTCATCTACGGCGCCACCGGCCTCGGGAAGACCCACCTCATGCAGGCGATCGCCCACGCGGTCATCGGCCGCTCCCCGGCGACGCGCGCGGTATACGTCGGTGCCGAGCAGTTCATCAACGAGGTCATCGAGGGGATCCACGCCAACCGCATGGCGGAGTTCCGCCGGCGCTACCGCGTCGAGGCGGACCTCCTGCTCGTGGACGACGTGCATTTCCTGGAGGGCAAGGAAGCCACACAGGAGGAGTTCTTCCATACCTTCAACGCGCTCCATCAGGCGGGCAAGCAGATCGTCGTCACCTCGGACCGGCCACCGAAGGAGATTCCCGGACTCGAGGCCCGCCTCGTCTCGCGCTTCGAATCCGGGATGGTCGCCGACATCGGCCAGCCCGACCTCGAGCACCGCACGGCCATCCTGCGCAAGAAGGCGGAGCAGGACCACCTCGAGTTGACGATCCCCGACGACGTCCTGCGCTTCATCGCCGAGCACGTGCGCAGCTCCGTCCGGGAGCTCGAAGGATGCATCATCAAGCTGCTGCTCTTCGCCTCTCTCAAGCACCGCGAGATCACGATCGAGCTCGCGCGCGAGGCGCTGTCCGACAAGATCCGCTCGCCGCTCGAAACCGACGCGTTCCCTGGCCGCCGCGGTGCGCCGTCCATCGACCAGGTGCAGGAGGTCGTCGCCCGGCGCTGGGGAGTCACCCCGGAGGGCCTGCGGTCCAAGGCACGCACGAAGCGCCTGACGGTGCCCCGACAGGTGGCGATGTTCCTGGCCCGCGACCTGCTCGGCATGCAGCTGGTCGAAATCGGCCAGGCGTTCGGCGGCCGCGACCACTCGACGGTCATCCACTCGCTGGACAAGGTCGGGCGGCAGCTTGCCCGGGACCAGATCTTCCGCGAGCGCGTCAACCAGGCGCGGACCGAGTTGTCCGCAACGTGACGTGGGCACCCCGTGGACGGCTGTGGGATGCTGTGCGCGGGCGGTGGAGACGTGTGGAACAAGCGACGGACGCGTGGACTGTCCGGGACGACGCCGGAGCGAGAAGCCGAACCGCCGCAGGGTTTTCGCCGGTCCGTCCACAACTCCACAGTGCCTACGACTACGACTAGATTAGTACTTCTCTCGGAATCGTAGAGACTTTCTCCGCACCGGAAGGGGCACGGATGAAGTTCACCATCACCCGCGAGAAGCTCCAGGAAGGCCTCCTCGCCGTCGTCTCCAGCATCCCGACGAAGACGACACTTCCGGTGCTGTCCAACATCCTGATCGAGGCCAAGAAGGACGGTCTGCGCCTGTCCGGCACGGACTTGGACATCGCGGTCTCCACGACGGTACCGGCTGACGTGGATGACGAAGGCTCGATCACGCTGCCGGCGAAAAAGCTCTCGGACATCGCGCGCGAGCTACCCGCGGCATCCGTGCGGGTCAGCTCGGCCGGTGAGCAGCGGGCGCAGCTCGAATGCGGCAAGAGCAAGTTCCGTCTCCTCGGGCTCCCGAAGGACGAGTTCCCATCGTTCCCGCGGGTCTCCTTCGACCAGGCGTGGCGGGCCCCCGCGAAGGACCTGCACAAGCTGATCGGCCACGTCGCATTTGCCGTCTCCACCGAAGAGAGCCGCCCGATCCTGAACGGTGTGCTGTGGGAGTTGCGCAAGGACCGGATGCGGATGGTGGCCACGAACGGGCACCGGCTGGCGCGCATGGAGGTCCCCCTCGAAGGCGGCAGCACCCAAGCGGACCTGATCGTCCCGCCGAAGGCGCTCGAGCAGATCCGGAGGCTATTCGGACCGGACGAGGTAGTCGAGATCGCGCGCAGCGAGAACCACCTCGGCTTCCACGCTGGCGGAACACTGGTCTTCACGCGTCTCATCGAGGGTCCCTACCCGAACTACGAGCAGGTCATCCCACGCGAGAACGACCGGTTCGCAACGGTGGACCGGGTCGCCATGGCCGCGGCACTGCGGCGGATGAGCATCGTGGCGAGCGACCAGACGCACCGCATCCGGCTCTCCCTGAGCGGCAGTGCCCTGAAGTTCAGCGTGCAGACACCGGACCTGGGCGAGGCGCAGGACGAAATGCCGGTGACGTACGAGGGGGACGCGCTCGAGATCGGCTTCAACGCGGCGTACCTGCTGGAACTTCTGAAGTACATGCCAACGGACGAGGTGCGTTTCACGTTCAAGGCGCCGGAGCGCGCGGCGACGGCCGAGCCGGTGGGCTGGGACGACAACGCGAGCTACCTCTGCCTGGTGATGCCGTTGCGGCTGGTGGATTGAGGGCGGACTAGCGGCTCCGACCGGTGGCGGCCGCCGTGTCCGGGGGAACGGGCGCGGCGGCCGAGTCGCGTGGCGGCGGCAGCGAGTCCGGGGGCAGTGAGTCCGCGCGGACGCCGGAGTCCGGGACCGGTCGCGAAGGCGGCGAAGCCGGTGGGACGACGGTGTCGGCCTCGGCCGCGTCATCCGGGAGCTCGACCGGCTCGCCGCGGAGCCGCCGCACGATGAGCTGCTGCCGCCAGCGTGCACGGCCCGGGCGGTAGGCGGGGTTCGACGAGAGCGGGTGCGGGAGTGTGGCCACGAGCAGCGCGGCCTGCTCCAGGGAGAGGCGGGCCGCGCCGCGGCCGACGTACCGGCGTGCTGCGGCCTCCACGCCCCACAGGTTCGGCCCGAACTCGGCCACGTTCAGGTACAGCGCGAGGATCCGCTCCTTCGGTAGTGCCCACTCCAGCCGGAAGGCGATGGCCGCTTCCTTCACCTTGCGCAGAGGGTTGCGCGATGGGGAGAGATAAAGGTTCTTCGCGAGCTGCTGGGTGATGGTGCTGGCGCCGCGCAGCCGGTCGCGGCGCTGCCACGCGCGCGCGAGCGCCCGGCGCAGCTCAGCCCGGTCGCGTGCCGACGTCCAGGCGAAGCCGTCGCGGGTGTAGCCGAGCGCCGAGCGGAGGGCGCGGTAATCGATGCCGTGATGCGAGAAGAAGGCATCGTCCTCGCCCGCCACGGCCGCACGCTCGAGCCAGTCGCCGATGGAGTCGAGGGGCAGCGGCCGGTAGCGGCGGGCCGTCGTGTCGCGCGCAGCGGCGAGCTGACGTCCCCGCATGCGCATGAAGGCGGTCTCGGCGGGCCAGTGCGTGCGCCACCACGAGGGCGGTGGCCAGACGAAGAAGAGCCACGCCACGGCGGCAGCGCCGGTCGCCGCGCCGGCGAGCGCCAGGCGGCGCAGCACCCGGGCCATCAGAAGCGACGGCGGGGGGAGTCCAGCGGACGGAGCGCGGCGAGCCAGAAGCCGTGGTGATCGGCGGCGCCGCCATCCGGCCAGGCAGCGTAGGCCGCCGACCGGAGGCCGGGGCGGTTCCAGGTGACAGCCAGAGCGAACCCCCGGTACGCGTCCAACCCCGATCCGAAGTCTGCCCTCGCGGAGAGCTGGAGCCCGCGCGGAAGCGGCACCGCAACGCCGAGGCGCAAGGTCGTCGCAGCCCAGTCGTCGGTCCGCAGCTCCCAGTCCACGCCGGCATGGGCGCGCCCGCCCGCCAGGAGCAGCAGGGCACCCGGCGTCAGCGTCTCGGGAACGCTCGCACCGCGGACGACGGGCGAACCGATGTCACGCCATGCGGCGGCGACGAGCAGCCGCGAGCCGACCCTGGAGCGGAGACCGAGGTCGAAGGTCGCGTCATGCGTGCTGTCGCCGCGCAGCCAGCGGCGCGCGAGGCCGAAGCCCAGGGCCGGTCCACCCAGCGCATAACCCACAGCCCAGGTGTTCACCGTGGAAGCGCCGGGCGCGCGGTCGTGCCGCCAGCCGAGACCGAGACCGCGGCTGGCGAGGAGCACGCCGTACTGCGCGAGCTCCGTGCTGCTGCCCGCTTTGCTAAAGTCGAGAAAGCCGCCGAGCGTCGCCTCGCGCCTGGCGGACAGGCCGGCCGGCTGGAGGAGCAGCGCGCGCGCGTCGGAGGCCTCCGCGCCGAGTAGGTAGTTCGCGGGATGCGACGGCGTGGTCTGCGCGGCGGCCCGGGGCGGACCGAACTGGTGCAAGCCGCCCAG
>CAYLJK010000003.1:0-10592 GCA_964383975.1 uncultured Gemmatimonadales bacterium
CTCACGCTCGCCCCGGCGACGCTCCCGACGACGGCAGGCTCGTACACGGCGAGCGTCCCGGTGACGGCCGCCGGCGCGGCGAACAGCCCGCAGGTTGTCTCCGTAACGCTGACGGTCACGCCGGGCGCCGCCGCCGTCCTCACCGTGGCCCCGGGCTACGCGGTCCTGCGGCCGACGCTGACCCAGACATTGACGCTGACGGCCCGGGACGCGTTCAACAACGCGGTGTCCACAGCGGCGGCCACGTTCACTTCGCGCAGCGGCGCAGTGGCGACGGTGGGCGCGGGGGGCGTGGTGACGGGCGTCGCCGGCGGGACGTCGGTCGTCGTGGCGACCCTCGGCGCGGCGAGCGACTCGACGGTGATCGCCGTGGCCGCCGACGGTTCGGCCGTGGCGTCGGCGATTGCGGACGGACGGGCGTTCCGCGCGGCCGCCGTCACCGACACCGTGCGCGTGCTCGTGGCGGTCGGCCTCCAGGGCGTGAGCCCGGAGAGACTGGGCAACTACAACGCGCAGCTGAACTGGAACACCACGGCGCTGCGCTACGTGCGCAGCGAGGCGGTACCGGGCGGCTTCGTCGCGCCGACGCTCAACGAGACGCAGACGGCCAGCGGCCAGCTGCGCTTCGCCTCCATCGATGCCATCGGCCACGCCGGGCCGACGGTGGGACTCGTCCGGGTGGTGTTCGTGGCGAACGCTGCGGGCAGCACGCCGCTGACAATCGTCGTGACCGAACTTGGCAAGCCCGAGCCGAGCTTTGGGGATCTGTTGCCGGCCGCGCTCGTGACGGGCGGCCACGTGAAGGTGCAGTGATGCACTTCCGCGGCCCGCGGGCCGCACCCAGGGAGGATGTGGCGATGAACATGATCCGCACCGCACTGCTGTGCCTCACCCTGACGGCGTGTCAGGACGAGGCGCGCCCCACCGGTCCGACGCCGCCGACGCCCGAGCAGGGCGTGACGGCGTACGTCACGGTGGACAACCTCAACGCCCGGGTGGGCGAGACGGTCCGCGTCCGCGTGGAGGTGCAGGTCGGGACGCAGCAGAACTACCGCGTGGGGAGCTTCACCGGGCGGCTGCGCTTCGACCCGTCCCGCCTCGCGCTCCGCGAGGAGCACGCCATCAACGACGGCCTGCGCGTCTCTAACAACAACGGGGCGCCGCAGGGCGAGGTCCGGTTCGCGGGAGCGTCCCCGACCGGGTTCAACACGCTGGTGCTCTACGACGGCTCCTTCGAGGTGAAGGGGGCGAACTACGCGGCGACGCTCCGGCTGACGATGGAGGAGCTGTCCGCGGCGCGGTCGCTCCAGAACCTGCAGCCGCACCTCCAGGTGAATCCGCAGGTCTTCCTCAGTCGGCCGGCGAGCCGGTAGGGAGCCGCGGTCCCGGTGCGTCGCGTCCTGCGCCTCCTGGCGGCCTGCGCCGCCGGCCCGGTCGCCACCACGGCGGCCGGCCCGGTGCCGCTGCGCGCCCAGGTGGTCGCGGGGCCGCGCGCCGCGAGCATCCAGGTGGCGCCGGGCGGGCAGGTGACGGTGCCGATCGTCGCGGACATGACCGGCGGCGGGGGAGTCTCCCTGGGCTCCCTCACGGCGCGGCTCGCGTGGCGGCCGGGCACCCTCCGCTTCGACGGCGCGGCACCGGGCACGTTCGGCGTACCGGTCGTCAACGTGGACTCGGCCGCCGGGGTGCTGCGGCTCGCGGCGGCGAGCGCGGCCGGCGCAACGGGCGAGGTGGTCGTCCTCCAGGCCACCTTCACCGGCATCGGTCCGGCGGGTGACACGACGACGCTCGGCTTCACGGTGGACGAGATGGCCGCGGCGGGGACGTTCGCGGACATCGCGCGAGTCGCGACCGGCGCCTTGGTCTGCGTCGGGTCGGCGGCTGGGCGCTGGGGCGACCTCGACGGCAACGACACGCTGTCGAGCTTCGATGCACTGCTGATCGTGACCTACGCGGTCGGGCTCTCGATCGCACCGTACACGGCCGGCGCGGGGGACGTGGACGGCGACGGCGACACCGACACGCGTGACGCGCTCGTCGTGCTGTCGTACGTGGTCGGGCTACCCACGCCGGGGTTCCGGCCCGGGCAGGCGATCGGCGGCGCCTGCGGCGGGAACCCGCCGGCCACTGTGAGCGCCGCGCCGACCGGGCTCACCCTGGTGGTCGGCGACACGGTGCCGGCGACCGCCGTCGCGCGGGACACGGCGGGGCAGATCGTCAGCGTTCCCGGGCTCCAGTGGACGACGCTCGATCAGAGCGTGGCGACCGTGACCCCCGCGGGCCGCGTCGCGGCGGTCGGGGCGGGGGTGACCGGCGCCGTGGCCGTGGTCGCGCCCGGCGTGATGGACACGGTCGGCGTCACCGTGGTCACGACACGTACCGTGTGGACGGTGGACGTGACGGCGGCCGCCGGGAGTCCGGCGCAGATCGGGTCGCCGGCCTATCCGTTCGAGACGCTCCAGCAGGCCGTGGACCGGGCGGCGGCCGGCGATACGATCCTCGTGCGCGGCGGCGGCTATGGCTCCGGGGCCGTCAGCGACAAACCACTCACGATCGCCGGCCAAGCGGGATTCCCGCGGCCGCGCTTCCGCGGGCCGATCGGTTTCGCCGGGATCGGCGCCGCCACCGTCCGTCTCTCGCGGCTCGTGGTGGCGGATGCCGCCGAGGGCGTGCGGGTGCAGGGGACAGGGGGCGGCGTGGTGCTGCTCGACAGCGTGACGGTTGAGCGCGCCGGCGGTCCCGGCATCGACGTCGTCAACGTGGACTCGCTCGCGCTCGTGGACGTCACCGTGGCCGGCGCCCGGGACAAGGGGATCCGCGCGGACAGCGTGCGGAGCGCGGCGTTCCTCCGCGTCAGCGTGGACGGCGTCACCGCGGCAAACGGCGAGGGCACCGGCCGGACGCTCCTGCTCACGCGCGCGCAGGCGTTCGCCGCGGACCAGAGCAGCTTCCGCCTGGGCGACGTCGCCCTCGATTCCGTGGGCGACATCCGCCTGCGGCAGGTCCAGGTCGCCGAGTCGTTCACGGGGCTGTTCAGCGCGGTCGGGGCGACGAGCGTGGTGCTGGATACGGTCCTCTTCAGGCTCGGTGGTGACGCCGCGTTCACGGGGTTCGCGGTGTCGCTGGACCTGGTTCCGGGCGGCACCGTCACCGGCAACGAGGTGGAGATCCGCGAGGTCACCGGCCAGGGGCTGATGGTCTCGCGTGCGGCCGTCGCGGACTTCACCGGACTGCGCGTGTACACCAGCGGCCGGTCGGACGCGGACGCGGCCGGGGCGTTCCCCGACGTGGAGCGGCTGTTGGTGCGGCGCGGGGCGTTCCGCAACGGTCGCGTCTTCCACGCCGGCGGCCTGTTCAGCACGGCCCGGGTGCTGGCGCTCGATTCCGTGGACTTCCAGCAGGCGTGGTTGTCGGCGTCGTTGCTCGACACGGTGCGCATCCGGGTCGCCTGGCTGAACGGGGCGCTCGGCGCCGGCGCGCCGCTGCTCGGCGTCGACACCGTCCGCGTCGTGTCCCTGGTCGGCGTGGAGGCTCGGAACGCCTCGCCGTCCTACGCGGCGGTGCAAGTCTCCAGAGGCGACTCGCTCCGCGCCGACAGCCTCTACGTGCACGGCAACCCCTCGCGCGGGATGTACGTGTACTCGGTGCGCACGGCGTCCATGGTCGGGAACCGGTTCGAGGGCAACGCGGGCCAGGAGCCGTGGTACGGCAACGTGGTCCTCTACGTGCCGGTCGTCCGGGTGGCGCACTCGGTGTTCGAGGAGGTTGCGAACACGCGGTCGCTGTCGTGGTACGGCTACCAAAACACGACGCAGGCGCTCACCGTGGACACCACGGCCTTCCGCGGGTCCGAGGTCGGCGTCTCGGTCTATGCGTCCTACCCGGCCACGGTGACCGTGCGCGGCGCGAGCCTGGCGCCCGGTCCGGTCAGCATCGGCCGGCAGCTCCTGTACGTCTCCGCACCCGGGCGCGTCCGGGTCCTCGACAGCCGCGCCGATACGACCGAATACGGCTACGCCGCGATCGGCGGGTACACGGACACGCTCGACGTGCTGAACGCCCAGCTCCGCTACGTGGGCACCGGCGTCAACATCTCGAGCTACAGCGGCGGCACCGCCCCCGTGACCGTGGCGAGCAGCACGATCCTGTGCCGGCCGGGCGGCTACGGCAGCTACTACGGCATCGCCGTCGCCAACCGGGACGTCGCGCTCACGGGGAACAGCATCTCCGGGTGCTGGACGGGCGTATACCTGTACAGCAACAGCGCTCGCGCCGCGACGATCCGCGGCAACACCATCACGGACGTCGACTCGGTCAACGGGACGCACGGCATCTCCGTCGTGGGATCGTGGACGCGGCCGGTGGTGGCCCAGAACACCGTGGCGCGCGGCCGGATGCCGGGCGGGGCGATCTCCCTCGAGGCGTACCCGGGGTCAATCGACTCGGCGCGGGTGGACTCCAACACCGTCCAGGACGGGGTGGGCCGGGGCATCTACCAGTACGGCGACGCCCGGGCGACCAGCATCCGGGGCAACGTCGTCGAGCGGATGCGTCCGCACTACGGCTTCAACGAGGGCGCGATCATGGTGGAGTCCGGCACCACGGCCGACACCGTGCGTGTGCGTGGCAACACCGTGCGCCAGAACCGCGCGCCAGGGATCCTCCTCGCGACGCTGAGCCCGATCCGGCTCGATTCGAACGTGGTTGTGGACGACTCGGTCTTCGGCGTCCGAGTGGAAAGCAACCCGACGCCGGTCGTGGGCCGGCACAACTTCCTGGCGCGCAACGGCGACGGGATCTACGTGAACGGCCCGCTCACGATCGACTCGTCGGTGATCCAGCAGAGCAGCCGCGCGGGTGCGCGGTACGGCGGCACCGGGACGGTCACGCTGGCGGCCAACTACTGGGGCGACCCGAGCGGCCCGCGGTGCGACACCGGGTGCGCCGGCGCCCTGGGCGACTCGCTGGTCGGGTCGGCGTCGCTGAACTACGTGCCGTTCCTGACCGCGCCGCCGAGCACGCCGACGGGCGCGCCGCCAGCGCTGCGGTCGGCGGCCGCGCCGGCGGCGCCGGCGCCGGCCCCCGCGCCGCGTGCGGTGACGGCGGCGTGGTTCGAGGGCCAGCGGCGCGCCCTGCGCGTGCGCGTGGAGGTGGACCGGTGAGCCGGCCGCTCCTGACCCTGGCCGCGCTCGCCGCGTTCGCGCTCCCGGCCCGGGCGCAGTCCATTCCGGTGGGACCGGGGAGCGAACTGTCCTCGCTCGTGGGCCAGGGCCTCGACGTGCCGTTCGTCGTGGACATGACCGCGCGCGCCGAGCTGCTGGGGGCCTTCGCGATGCGGTTCGTGTGGGACCCGGCGGTCCTCCGCTTCGATGGCGGCTTCCCCGGCTCGTTCGGCAGCGTGACGGTGAACACCGACTCCCTGGCGGAGGGTGTCGTGCGGCTTGCCGGTGCCAACCCGTCCGGCTCCGGCGGGAGGGTCACGGTCGCGGTGGTGCGATTCACGCCGTTGCTGGCCCAAGCGACGACGGTGCAGGTCCAGGTGCTGGAGCTGTTCGCCGCCGGCTCGTTCACCGACCTGCTGCCGGCGGTGACGGCGAGCGACGGCGAGTTCTGCCCGGCGCGTGGCCGGTTTGGCGACGTGGACCGCGACGGCGACGCCAACAGCCGCGATGGACTCATCGCGCTCTCGAACGCGGTGGGGCTGGACGTGTCGGCGTTCGACATCGGCCTGGGCGACGTGGACGCGAGCGGCAGCACGAACGCCCGTGACGCGCTCATCATCCTCTCGGCCGCCGTCGGGCTCGACGTGACCGGGTATCGCGTCCTCGCCCTCGCGGGCGGCGCCTGTGTCGCTGGACAGCCCCTGACCCTGGCCATCGTGCCTGGGACGATCGGCGAGGTGGTGACCGGCCAGACGATCCGCTTCGAGGCGCGGGCCATCTCGGCGGGCGGTGTGCCGGAGGCGCTCACCGACGTGCGCTGGCTGGTCTCCGACCCGGCGGTGCTCGGCATCCTCCCCACCGGCCTGGCGGTCGCGCGCGAGCCCGGCACCAGCGAGGTGATCGCTGTCCGCGACGGCGGCGACACCGCCCGCGTGACGGTGCAGGTCGTGGCGCGGCGGACCACGCACGTCGTCTCGCCGACGGCGATCGGGGCGGTCAATCGCCTCGGCACGCCGGTGCTGCCGTTCGCGGCCCTGGATGAGGGGGAGCAGGTCCTGGTGCAGGGCGACACCATTCGGCTGCGTCCGGGCCGCTATCCGGGCGGCGCCAGCCTGGAGCGCGGCGCCGTGATCATCGGCGAGCGCGCCGGACCGGACGGGGTCGTTATCAGCGGCCGGGCGGAGCCGGTGGGGCTGAGCGTCGCGGGCGCGGGGGTGATCGAGGTCCACGACGTGACGATTGAGGGCTTCCTCACCGGGCTCGAGATCGGCGATGCGGACACGGTCCTGCTGGACAGCCTGCGCGTGGTGGCGAACGGCGGCGGGTACTCGTGCTTCACCGCCGGCGTCCGCGCAACCAGCGTCTGGCTGCTGCGCGCCCGCTGGACGCGCATCGTCGGGGACGGCACGGGCGGGTGCGCCGACGGCGTCCGGATCTGGGGACCGGTGCGGACTGCCGTCATCGAGGATGCGGTGCTGACGGACTTCGGCGGGACCGGGATCGTCGCGGAGGACGTGGACAGCCTGGTCGTGCGTCGGACCCTGGTCTCGGACGTCGGCAGCTCCGGCGTGGAGACGTACGTGAGCTACGGCGGGGGCGGCGACGCGCCGCCGGCCCGCGGGCCGGGGTTGCAGCGCGGCCCAACGAGCCCGCCGGCGTCCGTCGCGGTGATCGTGGAGGACAGCCGCATCGTGCGGCCACACTACGCCGGGCTCGGGCTGTGGGACCTGCGGTCGGCCCTGGTGGCGCGCACGGTGCTGGAGGTCCCGCAGGCGGACGGCATCGACACGTACGGGGCGAACGCGGCCGGCTACCTGCGGCTGGTGCGCGATTCGATCATCACGGACGACTATCGCTGGATGTACGCCGCGGACCTCGACAGCGTCGTGATCGACTCGACGCGGGTGGCGGGGGCCTACGAGGGCAGCTTCTACAACGTGGACCTCGTCCGCGTCACGACCTCGTCGTTCCACGGGATCACGTACGGCTCGGCGTTCTACCTGTCCGGGTACGACTCCGCGAGGGCGCAATTCGACAGCGTCTCGATCAGCGGTTCCTCGGTGTGCGATCAATGCATCGAGGCCGTGTACGGGTACGGCATCGGGGGGACGTTCAACCGCCTGCGGGTGGAGAACGCCGACGACGGGATCTACCTGGGCGACGGCGCCGTCACCGTGACGAACTCGGCGTTCAGCGACACCTGGCAGGGGATCTACCTGTACGGCGACTACGACGCGCCACGCGCCATGACGGTGCGGGGCGTCACGCTGACGGACGTCTACCACGGCATCGAGATCGATGATGCGGTGGCCGTCATCGAGAGCGTGACGACGGTCCGCTCCTGGTACCCGATCGAGACGTACGGGAACTGGCCGGACACGATCCGGCTCAACACGCTGAACGGCGGCTACGCCGCCATCCGTGTCTCAGGTGCGCCGGCGGTGGTGGCCGGGAACGTCATCACGAGCGTCCAGGACGAGGGCATCGACATCGACGGGTACGTCGCCGGGGCGGTGGACAGCGCGGTGATCGTGAACAACGAGGTGACCTGCGCCCCGGGGTCCTACGCCTGGGCCGGGATCATGGTGCGGGACCTGCACGCGCGCGTCCAGGGGAACACGGTGTCGGGCGGCTGCGAGTACGGCATCCGGCTGGACGCCAACAGCGCGCCGCTCGGCGGGCTGGTGCGCGGCAACGGCGTCACGCTGGATCCCGCCACGGTCCACACGGGGATCCGGGTGGACGCGCGGTGGCGCGCGCGGGTCGTGGCCAACACCATCACCGGCGGACGGGACGAGGGGACGATCCGCGTCGGCGGCTCGAGCGACGCGTCCCGTGCGCCGTGGGTCCTGGTGGACTCGAACACCGTGCAGAACGCCGTCGCGTGGGGCATCCGTGCCGCGTGGCTCGACACGCTCGAGGTGCGGGGCAACCTGGTCGAGGACGTGACAAGCCCGTGCTGTTTCAGTCCGAACCTTGGGGCCATCGCGGTCAGCCAGGTGCGCGCGCGGGCCAGGGTGGCCGGCAATACCATCCGCCGGTCAGCGGCACCCGGCGTCGCGGTGGAGCAGCAGGAGTACTACTGGTACCCGCTTGACACTGCCACCGTGTTCGTGGACAGCAACGCGGTCTCGGTGACCGACTCGGTCGCCGTGCGGGTCGGCACGGCCGTTCTGTCCATGCGCCACAACAACGTTCGGAACAACGCCCGCGACGGCGTGCGTTTCGACGGCAGCGCGGGCGCGCACGTGCTGCGCGACAACGCCTTCAAGGGTAACGGCCGGTACGCGGTCATCAACCCGATCGAGGCGTCGGTCAGCGCCGACAGCAACTGGTGGGGCGTGGATGGCCAGATGCCGCGGCAGCCGGGTGACACCGCCATCGCCGGCGTGGACTCGGTGGACGGCGTGTTCGACAGCGCGCCGCTGGCGGCGGAGCCGACCGGGTTGCCACCGCTGGCGCCGCCGGCGTTCCGCCCGTCGGCCCTCGCCCTGGCGCCGCTCCTCTCCGAGGCGGCCCCGAGCGCGTTCCGGTCCGACGGGGCTCGGCCCGCGGCGCGTCCGGAGCGCCCGGGCCGCGCCCAGCGGCAGCCGCGTGCGGCCGCCGGCGCGCGTGGCGAGGCACCGGCAGCGCGGCGACCGGCCCGGGCCGCACGGCTCCAGGAGACCGCCGTGCACCGCCAGGCCGCGGACGCCGCGCGTGCCGCGCGCGACAGCACCCGGGCCGCCCGCCGTGCCGCGCTGGAGCGCGAGCGGGAGGAACGCCGATGAGACGCGCCAGGGCACTCGCCATGCTGCTCGCCGGCCTCCTGGCATCCGGCGCCGCCACCGGGGCCGCCCAGACGCCGACCGGGTACCGGCTGCGCCTGTTCTTCGGGGAGTTGGAAGGGACCGGCGACAGCGTGTACACCGGTCCGGCCGGCGGGACGTTCGATGTCCGGGTGCGTGAATACGACAGCCGCGGCTACGGCCTCGGGGCGTTCACCTTCCGCATCTACTTCGACGCCGCGAGGATCACGTTCGTCAGCGCCCGGTCGTCGTGCCCGGACAGCGCGAACGCGCCGCTGCAGCCACCGGTGAACGGGCCGAACTACGTGGAGCTTTCGGCCTCGGGTTGCACGACGACCGGTACGAACAACTTCGTCGCGACGGTGCGGTTCCAGGTGCAGGCCGGCGCGACTGCGGGGAGCAGTCTGTACCTGGAACCCCGGGCCCTGTCGGACCGCACCGCCGCCGTCCGGTCGGACGACGGCGACGGAGACCTCGACGAAGTCTGCTTGGCGGTCGGCATCTGGGGCGACGTGGACGACGACGCCCTCGTCAACAGCCGTGACGCGCTCATCGCTCTGTCGAACGCCGTGGGGCTGCCGACGCCGGGGTACTTCGTCGCACGCGGCGACGTGGACGGGGACGGCATCCTCGGCTCGCGCGACGCGCTGGCGATGCTGTCGGCGTCCATCGGCTATGCCCCGGCGTACGGCTTCCGCACCGGGAAGGGCATCGCGACGGCGTGTGCGCCGCAGCCGACCCTGCCGCGACCGCTCTACTACATCCGCAGCGGCACACAACCGGGGCTGCCGGGACTCTCCGGTCTGGTGGTCCGGGCGGCGGGGGACAGCGCGGAGACCATCGTCGGGGACAGCGCGGAGGCCAGCGTCAGCTCCTTCCAGCGCCTGAGCGTGTCGCCCGGCGGCGCGGTCGTGTTCGTCTGCTACTGGCAGTACTACTACGACATCTGCCGAGCCAACGCCGATGGCTCCGGCCTCGTCAACCTGACCGCGGGCTCGTTCTCGGCCAATGCGGCACCGGCCTGGTCGCCGGCGGGGGACTCGATCGTCTTCCTGCGTAACAACCAGGTCTGGGTGATGGCCGCCGACGGCTCCGGCGCGCACCCGATCCCGTCCACGCCGACCGTCGTCTACGGCGTGTCGTGGGACCCGACGCCGGGCAGCCGGCGCATCGCGTACACCGACCTCTCGGTGAGCCCACACAGGGTCCGCACCCGGGACCTCGACAGCACGGTCAACGACTCGGTGGTCTACACGGCGCCATCCAACGTCGGCTCGTTCCGCTTCGTCGACTGGTCGCCCGCGGGCGACTCCCTGGTCTTCGACGTGACCCTGAACGGCTACCGCAACGCGCTCGTCATCCCGCGGGCCGGCGGTGCGGCGAAGCGTCTGGCGCTGATCGGGAGCGAGAGCAGCCAGTTCGCGTGGCCGGCGTGGACGGACCAGGGCGTGCTGTTGACGCTCTACCAGAACTACCCGGGCGAGGGCAGCCGACTGCGCCTCTTCCTGCTTAGGCCGGACGGACGCGTGGTCCGGCTGCGCCGGAGCGATGCCCGCGACAACTACGCGGCGGGGATGGCCAGGCCATGAGGCGCGCCCTCCTCATCGCGGCGGCGGCGCTCGGCCTGGCGGGCGGCCTGCGG
>CAYLJK010000003.1:10602-22694 GCA_964383975.1 uncultured Gemmatimonadales bacterium
ATCACCGTGGACATGTCCGCATCCGGCGGGGCGCTGCTCGGCAGCTACACGGCGCGGCTCACCTGGAACCCGGTGGTCCTGGCCTTCAGCCACTACGTCTCCGGCGGCGCGCAGGACTCTCTCGCGCAGGGCAACTTCCCGCCGCCGTCCATGAACCGGGATTCCGCGAGCTACGGCGTGCTCAAGTTCTCGGCGGCGGCCCCGTCGGGTGTGGGCGGGCTGGTGACGATCGCGCAGTTCTCTTTCTACACCGGGTACGACACGCTTCCCAGCCCAGTGACGCTCTCGTTCAGCGAGATGTCGGCGGCCGGGACGTTCACGAATCTGCTGCCGATCCTCACGGTGCAGGGGGCGTTGTTCTGCCGGTCGCGCGGGCAGTGGGGCGACCTCGACGGCGACGGCGCCTCCAACAGCCGCGACGCGCTGATCATCCTCTCGAAGGTCGTCGGGCTGCCGGTGGACTCCACGCTCGCCGACACGGCGCTCGCCGACGTGGACGCCGACGGCCGTGCCACGAGCCGCGATGCGCTCGTCATCCTGTCGTACGCGGTGGGGATGCCGATCACCGGGCACCGGGTGCTGCTCCCGGTGCCGTCCTCGTGCGGCACGGGTTCGGCGCGCTCGGTGACGATCCAGCCCGGCGCCATTGAGCTCGTGGTGGGCCAGACGTTCAGGCTCATGCCCCAGGCCACCGACAGCGCCGGCCGCGCGGTGGCGCTACCGCCCGTGACCTGGCGCTCGTCGGACTACACGGTGGCGGGCATCAGCACCGAGGGCGTGGTGACCCCACGGGCACCCGGCACGGCGACGATGACGGCGGAGCTTGGACCGGGCGTCAGCGCGACGGCCGTGGTGACGGTGCTCGCGCGGCGGCCGAACTGGTACGTGGATGTCGCGGCGACCGGCCGGCCGGTGCAGGTCGGCAGCGCGGCCCTCCCCTTCGAGAGCCCGCTCCAGGCCTTCCCGGTGGTCGCCGAAGGGGACACCATCCGGGTGGCGCCGGGCACCTACTTCTGGCCGAACGACGACGGGGAGCTGCGCCGTGGCGCCGTCATCCAGGGTGGCACCCCAGGCGATACCACGACGCGGCCGGTCTTCCGCGGGCCGGACAACTACACGGCCCTGTGGCTCAGGGGCGGACAGCGCGTCGAGATCCGGAACGTGGTCTTCCAGGCGTTCGACGAGGGCCTCGACGTGGACGGAGTGCGCAACCTCGTCCTCGAGGACGTGACGTTCCTCGAGGGCCGGTACGGGATGGACGGCATCTATCTCTGCGGCGGCACCGGCCTGGACACCCTCCGGATCGACCGGACGCAGTTCCTGGGCAACCCCCAGACCACGTATTACGGCGATGCCATCTACGTCGGCGGCTGCTCCGACCGCGACGTGAAGGTCCTGCTGCTGCGCGACAGCCGCATCGAGCACATGGGGGACGGGCTGTACGGGTACGGCGTGGATTCGGCCCAGGTGCTGCGGTCCGTCATCAGCGACAACGGGGGTGAAGGGATCTACCTCGCCCAGGAGTACGACGAGGTCCCGGCGCTGCACGTGGCTCACAGCCGGATCGAGCGCAACCGGTACGGCGGCATCACCGTGTACGACGCGCGGCGCGTCGTCATCGACACGAGCGTGATCCGATCGGACAGCGCGGACGCGATCTACATCTCGCACGACAACACGGCGCGGGGCCACACCATCCTGCGGGGCGACTCCGTGTCCATGGCCGCCGCGTACTACACGTGGCTCACCAGCTACAGCACGGACAGCCTGGTCCTCGAGGACGTGGTCGCACGGTTCCCGGACGGCACCTCGGTGCCCACGTACAGCTACCTCTACGCCGACGTCGCCGTGGTGCGGCGCACGCGGATCCTCGGCGTCAGCGGCGGCGGGTACGTGCCGCTCCAGCTCAACGCCCGCCGCGTGCTCGTGGACTCGCTGACGATGACCGCCTGCACCGCGGACGGCTGCGCCGGTGCCTACGGCATCGAGTTCCAGGGGACCGGGTTCCAGCCGTCCGCCCAGGTGCTGCGCAGCACCTTCAGCGGCATCCACTACCCGGTGCAGGCCGGTTCGGCGGGGAGCGTGCTGGAGGTCCGCGACATGACGGCCGACAGCGTGTACACGGGCGTCTACGCGTACAACGTGGACTCGGTGGCCGTGCTGAACAGCGTCTTCACCCGGGTGATCCACACGGGCATCCAGCTCGACTACCGCTCGGGCGCACGCGGGCCATCGCTGCTCTCGGGCAACGCGATCACGTGCACGACGCCGACGTTGTCCCAGTACGGGATCTACGTGTCCGCCTTCGCGGCCGTGGTCCAGCACGACACCGTGACCACCTGCGGCCGCGGCGTGGAGTTCGCCGGCGCGCTCACGGGCACGCGCATCCGGCAGAGCACGCTGCGCTCCAACGGCATTGGCGTGGCGATCACGCAGTACGCGCCGCTGGACACGGTCCGCATTCCCCTGGACACGAACGCCGTGTCCGGCTCGACGACGACCGCTGTCGCGGTGTACGGCCACGTGCCGTTCACGCACAACCGGATCGAGAACAACACGGGTGACGGCCTCTCCATCACGTGGACGGGCGGCACCGTGATGCAGGTGCACGACAACGCGTTCGTCAACAACACCGGGTACGCGCTCATCGCCACGAGCGACACGGTGGACGCGTCGTCCAACTGGTGGGGCTCGCCGGCTCAGCCGGGCGGCAGCCCCCCGAACGGCGTGTCAGGGCGCGTCAACACCTCGAGCCCCCTGGCGAGCCCGCCGCCCGACCTCCCCGGCCTGGCTCCGCCGGCGGGGGTCAGCGCGGTCATCGTTCCGGGGACGCTCCAGGCCGCGCCGGTGCGGCCTGGCCGACCGGAGGCGCTGCGGAGTGACGCGGACCGGGAGGCGAGGGAAGGCGCGCTCCGGCAGGAGCGCGAAGCCCGGCGTCAGGCGAAAGACGCCAGCCACGCGGAGAGAAGGGCGCACGTAAGTCGTTAACTGACAGCAGCTTGTACAGCGTTCTGCCACAATGACAGTGCGCCGGGGATTCTTGACGGAACCTCCGGCGCGCCTTACGTTGCCGCTCCGATGGCCACCGAGCTGTCATCCGGCGCGATCACCAATATCCTCGAGGCCGTTCCCGGCATCGCGACGGTCCTGCGTAGCCCGGTGGCGGACGCGATCGTCAATCTGTCGCGGGCCGGCGCCGGACTCATCCCGTTCAATAAGAAGGACGCGCACGAGTTGATCCGCTACGCGGTGCGGCGGGGCCTGATCCGCAGCGACGAGGGCGATCGGGTGGCGGCGGAGATCGAGGCGGCGCCGAAGCGGCCCGCACCGGCTCTCGCGGCCGCTGCTGCCCGCAAGCCCGCGAAGAAGTCGGCCGGCGGTGCCCGTCCCCGCCCGCACGCCAAAAGGGCTCCTGCGAAGCGATCGGCGGCCCGCAAGGGGGCCGCGAGGCCGAAGGCCAAGAAGAAGTAGGTCGCTGCGTGCGGTGGCACGTTCGTGACGGCCGTCACCTCCGGGTGGCGGCCGTTCTGCTGGCACGGGGTGCGGCCCATGGTGTACTGTTCGAGCATGGCCTCGATGCGGGGTGCTGCGTGAAGCGCGTGATGTTCGCTCTCGGTGCGATCGTCCTGCTCGGTGGCGCGACGGCCGGCGCTGCCTGGGCGCAGAAGACCCGACCCACGACCACCGGCCCCGACGCGGACGGCGACGGCGTGGCGGACGCGGTGGACCGCTGTCCCAACACGCCACGGGGGACGCGTGTGAACCGGTTCGGATGCCGCGTCGTGCTCCTGGCGCCCGGGGCGGCCGCACCAGCCGGGGCCGACACGGCGGCCCCGGGCCAGCCGCGGACCGACAGCGCGGTGCTGCGGGGGCCGGGGGCGAAGCCGGCGCGAGCGGCGCCGTCTCTCGTCGGGCGGCCCGGCGGGGCCCCCGCGACCGGCCAGCCGGCGGTGACACCGCAGGCGGCCGGGGCGCCGGCGGTACCTGCGGCCGCGCCGGCCGCGGCCGGCTTCACCGCGGGCCTCGCGGTCGGCGTCTTCGAGGGTGATTCCGGCGCGCTGCCCGAGTACCTGCGGCGCTTCGGGCTGCAGCTGGACTCGGCGGTGGTCTCGCTGGTCAACGTTTTTCGCAACACGTCCGGGCAGCCGCTCGCCGGCGCGGACGCGCCGACGGCGCTCTCGGCCCGGGAGCGGGACCGGTGGACGCGCTGCCGTGACCTGCACTGGGACCTCCAGAGCTACGCGACCGCGATGCACGAGGTGATGGGGGCGGACCTGCTGCCGGACAACGCGTTGCTGCGGAGGGCGGCGGCGGCGCTCGACTCCGCGCTCACGGCGCTGGAGGCCACGGCGGAATGCGACAACGTGGCGAGCATGCTGGCCGCCCCGGACCGCTGGTCGCCGTGGGGCGCGCAGTACGCCGCCACGGCGCGGCGCTTCTACGCCGAGTGGTACCCCCAGCTGCGCGGGGTCCACGAGCACAACCGGGGGTTCCTCCAGGCGCTGAACGCGGCGCTGCCGGCGGCGCGCCGGGTCGCCGTCCCGGCGGCGATCCCTCGGACGCCGCCCTACGCGGGAGCGGCGCCGCGGTGATTACATTCCGCGACCTATGATGCGCGTCCTCCTGCTCGTGACCGCGCTGGCGCTGCCACAGCAGCGGCCGGCCCCGGCCCCCGCCGCCTCCGCTCCGCGCGCGGGGGCGCAGGCGGACCCGCTGGCCTCCGCTGGAACGGCGTACGATTCGACCGTCGCTGCGATCACGGATGTCGGCACGAAGGTGGCCTCGGTGAAGGCCACCAGCGACCTGCTGCGGCGCTCGTCGTTCAACGATTCGCCGGGGACGGTCCTCGAGCGCGCGCGGATGCTCCGGAGGTCGTGCGAGGACCTCGCGGCGGCCACGCAGCGGGCCGGCCGGGTCATCTGCCGCTCGTGCACGGCGCGCGACGTCCAGCCGGTCGTGGAGCGCTACCGGATGGTCCTCCCGACGCTGACACGACTCGGCCGTCAGTGCGCCACGCGCGTGCAGCGCTGGACCACGGGAGGCAGCGCCTCCGACCAGGCCCAGCGCGTCCGCAGCGACGTGCGAGCGCTCTCGCGCGACATCGTCGCCGGGTTCACGCCGTACGAGCAGCGCCTCCAGGAGGTGCGAGAGGTCTTCGGGTGGGCGGCCCGAAGTGGCTCGCCGACGCCGCGTGCGCCGGCCCCGCGGACCGCCGGCCCGCGGCCGCCGCAGCCGTAGCGCCGCTCCACTCCCGGATGCACGACGGGGCGCCCCGCGCGGGGCGCCCCGTCCGCGTTCTCGGCCGGCGCCTACCTGCCCTGGCGGCGGGCTTCGCCCGCGGCCCGGAACTCCGAGGCGGCGTTCCAGCCGGGCTGGTGCGGAGCGTTCGCCACGGCGAGCGCCACGCGGATCGCGACACGCGCCTGCTGGAGCGCGCCGTCCACCGTGTACCAGTCGAGCAGCTCGTCGTCCACCTGGTGATAGCGGTTGCGCGTGTACTCCTCGCGCACCTCCCGCGCCCAGCCGGCGGGCCGGCCGACGAAGTCGTCGCCGCTCTCGAAGGACAGCCCCGGCACCCCCATCTTCGCCAGCGGGAAGTGGTCCGATCGGAAGAACGAGCCCTGCAGCAGCGCCTGCTCGTCGGTGGTGACCCGCAGCCCCTCGGCTCGCGCCGCCCGCTCGAAGACCGGGCCGAGGCTCGACTGGTCGGTGCCCAGGGCGGCGATGTCGCGCGTCACGCCGTACAGGTTGGTGACGTCGAGATTGATGACCGCCGCCACGTTGGCGAGCGGGACCGTCGGCCGCACGGCGAACGCCTGCGAGCCGAGCAGGCCCTTCTCCTCGGCGGCGAAGGCGATGAACACGACGGAGCGCCGCGGCCGCACCCCGGAGCGCACGAACGCGTCGGCGATCGCGAGCACCGTGGCCACGCCCGAGGCGTTGTCGAGCGCGCCGTTCATGATGGAGTCCCCGTTCACCGGCTCGCCGATGCCGTGGTGGTCGTAATGTCCGCATAGGATGACGATCTCGTCCCGGAGGGCCGGATCGGACCCCGGGAGCCGGCCCAGGACGTTGGCGGTCGTCATCAGCCGCACGTCGGAGGCGACGTCGCCGTGCAGCGTCAGGCCGGTCGCGACCGGGCGGAAATCCCGGCGCGCCGCGGCCCGCATCAGGGAGTCCATGCTCCAGCCGCGTGAGGCGAGCAGCTCCGCCGCGGCGTTCTGCCGTATCCACCCGGCCCACATCAGCGATGTCGAGGGACCGAGCAGGCGCACCTGGTCGCCGGTCCACGAGTTCCGCACCGTGTTCCAGCCGTAGGTCGCCATGGTGTCGTTGTGCACCAGCAGGAGGCCGATCGCCCCGCGGCGGGCGGCTTCCTCGATCTTGTAGGTCCAGCGCCCGTAGTAGGTCAGGACGCGCCCGCGGAAGATGGACGGGTCGCGCAGTCCCGGATCGTTGACGAGCATCATCACGATCTTGCCCCGCACGTCCACGCCCTTGTAGTCGTCCCAGTCCCATTCCGGCGCGGTGATCCCGAAGCCGACGAACACCAGCTCCGCGATGGCCTCCGAGGAAACACGCTGCGAGCCCGGCAGGGTTCCGGGCCCCGTCCGGGGCACGTCCCCGCGCTCCGACCAGAGCACGAAGTCGTCGCGGTACCGGAGTTCCCGTGCGGCCGCGCCGGCCGTGATGGCCAGGCGTCCCGTCGGGGTGTGCACGAGGATCGGCACCTCGTGGAAGTACGTGCCGTTGTCGCCGGCCGGCTCGAGGCCGAGCGCCATGAACTGCGAGGCGACATAGTGGGCGGCCAGCTCGCCGCCGCGCGCCCCGGTGCCGCGGCCTTCGAGTAGGTCGTCGGCGAGGAAGCGCAGCGGACCCCACACGGCCTCGGGGCGCAGCGCCCGGGTCGCCCGGGTCTCGGGGGTGGATGCGGTGCGCTGCGCGGTGAGCGGCGCGGCAGCGACGGTGAGCAGCACGAAGGTGATGGCGGCGCGATTCATCGTTCGATCCACAATAGTGGTGGCGCAGAGTCCCGCGAGCGTTACGACAGTGACGCCCATCGAGGATGGCACACTTCCACAAAGTTATCCAGTCCACATGTGAACACCGTGCGGAGAACCGCGGCAACCCGTGCCCGGGCCGCCGGTTGTTCTCCACGGAATGATGCACAGCGGCCGCCGCGCCCCGAAGAGAATCGGGCACTTGCCGAGTGTGGGCGGCGCCCTAGATTGGCTCGCGTCGCCGGCAGGGAAGGAACCGGACCCGTTCCGGTTCACGCCTGGTGGCGGGTTCGAGCGGAACGTTGGGGGAGGGCGCCGAAGCAACAAAGGGCTCAGGCGTCCGACGATCCCAGAGCAAGCTCTCCGACTCGGACAGGCGGGGCCTCGCGGGCCTCGTCCGCCCCGCCGTGGTGCAGCGGGGTGCGGTGCGGGAAGCCGGTCCGCGAACCGGTCAGACCCGAAGCACTCGGCGCAGCGAACCGGTGGCCAGGCCAGGCCGCGCGGGGATGGAAGCCGGAGCTCCGGACGACCCTACCGGGAACCTGTCACGACAACCGGTGGTCGTCGGAAGAAGAACGGAGGAGTGATCCTCCGACTCCGGGTAGCTGCACCGGCGACGGCCCGTGGGGGGCGACCTTCACGGGCCGTCGTGTCTCCTCACTCCTCGCGCCAGATGCCCAGCTCCACGTAGGTCCAGTCGCGCCGACGTCCGTCGGCGAAGGCGGCCGGCGGGAAGAGGAAGCCGGCGCCCGTCGTGCTGACCCACACGCCCTGCAAGTGGTCCGCCCCGTCGGGGAGCGGTCCCTGGAAGAGCTCCAGCAGCCAATGCCGCAGGTGGCCAACCTCCGGGGCGCGTGCCGACAGGAAGCTCACCAGCGCACCGCGGCCGTGCGTGACGGAGAAGAAGTGGGAGATCGCGGTCCACCGCTGGTCGAAGTCGTACCCGCGGACGAACGGCTCGTTGATGCGGAGCATGCCGTCCGCGGGCACGTGCTCGCCCATCTCGTGGCGCGGGCCGAGGAAGCGAAACGTCGGCCGTCCGTCCACCAGGTGCTCGAGCACCGCGGCCGCGATCTCGCCGTGGAACCAGACGGCGTGCAGCCGGCTGTCGGGCTGAACGAGGCCGGTTTCGCCGGTCCAGTTGAGCGCGGCGATGGCGTTGAAGAGCGGGCAGCCGGGGCCGTCGTCGGAGGGGAGGAGCTGCGGGGCGTCGTCGGCCGCGCGCAGGAACTCGGCGAGCGCCTCGGCGCGCGTGGTGAAGGCGCGCTGGCGGCGGGGCGTGGAACCGGGGTGCATGGACGGGAATCTACGACGGCGCGCCGGGCCGGGGAGGCGCGGCCGGGGGGCGCAATCGGTAGCGGGCCGCGATCTCGCCCACGTCCTGCGCTGGCGAGAAGAGCTGGCCCTCCGGGAGGGCGGCGGCCGGCAGCAAGTGGCGGATCGCGTTCGCGTAGTACTCGAGCAGCGGCCGCTGGCGGGCCAGCACGACGACCGTGGCGCCGGTCACCACGACGGTGCGCCGCATCCGGAACATCAGCAGCGCGCGTGCCCACGTGTCGGCGATGTCGCGGTCGGCGCGAACCACCTTCGCGTTGACCCCGAGGAGGTGGTCGCGGTAGTCGGTCATGCGGGCCAGCACGTCGGCGAGCGGGACGGCGTCGCGGTCGAAGGAGAGGAGCGCGGCGGAGGCGAGGCAGACCGGCGTGACGGGGATGACGGCCTTGATGCGCTCGAGCACCTCGTCGGCGAGGCGCTGGACGTGCGGCAGGCGCTCGGCGCGGGGGAGGCGGAGCACGTCGGCGTCCTGCCGCGCGAGCCACGCGCGAAGGGAGACTGGCGATCCGAAGTTCACCGCGGCACGGCCGTAGCGCCGGATGCGGCCCGTGAGGAAGCGCGCGGAATTGAAGCCGAGGTAGCGCAGGAACGTGGCCAAGCCGCGGAGCCGCCCGGGGCGCAACGACGGATCGAGGCACTCACGGATGAGGGTGCGGTCCTCCAGCACCCGGTCGTAGTTGATGGCCACCGGCACGAACCAGATGTCGCGGTCGAAGCCCTCCTCGCGCAGCGTGCCGGCGATGTAGTCGAGCAGCCCGATCTTCGCGGGCCGGAAGCGGCCGTCGCGCGAGAGTCCGCCCTCCAGGAAGATCCCTTGCGTGACGCCGTTGCGGGTGATGAGCTGGACGTAGCGCTCCAGCACGGCGTGGTAGAGCGGGTCGCGGAATCGCCGCCGGATGAAGTACGAGCCGAACGACTTGAAGACCGCCTCCAGGGGCCAGACGCGGGCCCACTCCCCGACGGCGTAGCTCACGGCGACGCCGCGCGCCAGCACGTACGCGACCACGACGTAGTCCGCGTTGGAGCGGTGGTTCATCAGGTACACGACGATGTCGCGGCGCGGGATGCGGTCGAGCGCGTCGCGGTCCTCGTGCTCGATGGAGACCTTGTACAACAGGCGGAGCGTGAGCTTGGCGAGGGTGTAGCCGAGCCGGTAGTACGACAGGACGTTGAAGAAGGGGAGGATCTCGTCGATGTAGCGCTCGACGGTGAGCCGCACCTCGAACTCGCCGACGCCGCGGGCGCGCATCTGCTCCCGCATCGCCGCCGTGACGGCCGGGTCGAGGACGAGCTCGTCATGGACGGCGCGGCGGCTGACCAGCTTGTAGCGGGCGATGCGGGCCTGGAAGTCGAGGAGCGCGCGCCGCCCCCAGGCGCGGACGCGGCGGCGGAACGCGGCGGTGGCGCGCCGCGTGGACCAGAGCACCGCCCCGGCCGCCGCCGTGGCGAGGAGGGCGAAGAGCGCCCAGGCCCGGAGGGTCACGTCAGGCGCCGGGGAGCGCGCCCGCCTGCTTCAGCTGCTGGAAGGCCATGCCGCGCAGCCGGGCGACACGCAGCCGGATCGGCGGATGGGTGCCGAGAAGGTTGGCCAAGGCGCCTTCGCGCTGGTTCACCTTCCGCCCGAGCGGGTCGGCGATGCAGAGGTGCGCGGCGCCGCGGCGGATGCTCTTCGTCGGCGCGGCCGCGGCGTCGATCTTCTCCAGCGCGCTCGCGAGGGCGCCCGGGTTGCGCGTCAGCTCCGCCGCCGTCGCGTCGGCGAGGTACTCGCGGTTGCGCGAGACGCCCATCGCCAGGAGCCGCGTGATGATCGGCGCCAGGATGAGCGTGACGAGCCACAGCACCAGCACGACCAGGACCAGCGCGCCGCCCCCGCCGCCCCGCCCGCGGCTCCGGCCGCCGCCGAACCGGAGCGCACGGCCCAGCCCGTCCGAAAGCAGGATGATGAGCCCGCCCAGCGCTGCGATGACCGTCATGAGCCGGACGTCGAGGTTGCGCACGTGCCCCATCTCGTGCGCGACGACGGCCTGGAGCTCCTCCCGGTTGAGGGTGGCGAGGAGGCCCCGGGTCACGGCGACCGAGGCGTCCTCCGGCCCGTGGCCGGTCGCGAAGGCGTTGGGGTCCGGGTCCTCGACGAGGTACGTCCGCGGCCTCGGGAGGCCCGCCGCGATGGCCATCTCCTCCACGACGTTCACGAACTGCCGCTCCTCGACGGTCTGCGGCGCCTCAAGCTGGCGCGCGCCGGTGGACCAGAGGATGCGCTGCGGGCCCTTCACCCACTGCCGCCACGCGACGAGCGCCGCGACAATCAGGACGACCAGGGTCAGCAGCGGCACACCCTGCTGGAGGCTTCCCATCGCGAGGTCGGCGCCGACGCCGATCCACGAGAGAAAGAAGACGAACCCCGCCATCCAGAGCACGGTCTGGCGGCGGTTTCGCGCCTGTTGCTCGAAGAGGTTCAGCTCGGCGGTCACGCCGGCGGCTGCTTCCCGAGCGAAAGGTCCACGGCCGGCACGGCACGCTCGGCCTCGTCGGTGATCTCCCACAGCTCGGCCGGCGTGGCCTTCGCGATCCCGGCCATCAGATTGGTCGGGAACTGCATCTGTTTCGTGTTGTACTTCGTCGCGACGTCGTTGTAGAGCTGGCGCGCGAAGGCGATCTTGTTCTCCGTCGAGGCCAGCTCCTCCTGGAGCGAGCGGATGTTCTCCGACGACTTCAGGGTGGGGTAGTTCTCCATCACGGCGAAGAACCGGCCCACAGCGCCGGTGAGCGCCGCCTCGGCTGCGGCGACCTCCCGGACGCTCGGACCGCCGGCCCCGCCCCCGGCCGCCTGCATGGCGCGCGAGCGCGCCGAGACGACGGCGTCGAGCGTCTCCTTCTCGAACTCCATCGAGCCCTTCACGGCTGCGACCAGGTTGGGGATGAGGTCGTGGCGGCGCTTCAATTGGACGTCGATCTGCTTCCAGGCGTTCGCCGTCTGGTTCTTGAGGGCGATGAGGCCGTTGTACGCGCCGACCATCCAGAGGGCGATGACGACGGCCAGGATCACGAGCGCGACGGTCATGGACGACCCTTGTGGGGGGACGTGCGAATGTGCGGCGGCGCCGCGTCGGGAGGCAAGGGGTTGGCGGCGGGGCCGGAGCGGGGCAGTATTGCGGCATGCCCGGCCACCGTCCCCCGTGGCGCCGCGCCCCTGGCGCGCTCGCCGCCGCCCTGCTCGCCGCGGCGGCCGCGCCCCTGGCCGCGCAGTCCATCTCCCTGGTCGCCGTGCGGGGGATGCGGCCCACTGCGGTGCTGCTCCCGCACGTGCAGTACTGGGTCGCGACCGACTCGGCCGACGGCGCGCTCGTGGTCCGGGACCTGACCGTCAACCCAGTCACCTTCGCCGGAATGGTGCGCGTCGAGGGGATTGAGCCGCTGGCCCGCGGTCCCGAGCGCCGCCCGCACCCCGATACCGCCCACTTCGATCCCGACGGCGCCGTGCGCCTCAGCGTGGCGGCCGGCGTGGGCCGACCGCCGCTCGGCGTGGAGGTGCTGGGCGCGCACAACGCGGCCGGCGGGCGGATTGTCATCACCGGACGCAACTGGCCGCTCAACCGGGTCCTGCTCGTCACCGTCGCCCCCGCCGACGTGCACGAGCACCGGTGGCGCGCGGTCGGCTACGGCGTGCGGGACCGCGTGCGGGTGGACGGCCGCGCGCAGCTCGCCTTCCTCTCCGACAGCACTGCCGGCCCCACGACCGTCGCCATCGGCTTCGCC
>CAYLJK010000004.1:0-8279 GCA_964383975.1 uncultured Gemmatimonadales bacterium
CGCCTTGCCGAGGGGCAGTCCCGACTCGACACCGAAGGTGAGCGCGCGCAGCAGCCGGCCGCGCACATACTTCGGCCGCCGCAGGACCCCGTGCACGACGGCCATCAGGAGCGAGCCGCCGGCGAGCGCCCACAACGCCAGCCCGCCCCCGACCATCACGAAGTAGGGGCCTGTGCGCCCCGCGAAGACGAGCGGGAGCGGCGCGATGAAGGTCGCCGCCAGGGCGGTGAACATCGGATACGTCGCGTGCCGCAGCACCTGCTGCACGGCGCGGTACTCGGCCGCGAAGTACTCGGCCAGGAGCTGGGTCGTCTCCTGGAGCTTCCCCGCCTCGTCGCCGAGCTTGAGGAGCGCGGTCTCGAAGGGGACGCTCTCGCCGGGGCTCCCCAGCTGGTCCCAGCGCAGGCCGGCCTTCACCTGGAGGTGCAGCATCCGGTAGAACGCGGCTTTCTCGCGAGAGCGGGTGAGGGAGCGGAGGGCGCGCGGAAGGGTCATGGAGCTACGAGAGAGGAGACAGCAGAGCGGAAACGGGAGAGGGGCGTCCCTCTCGCTCCTCTCCCCTCGCCTCTGTCCTCCCGCTTCTCATCTCTCGTTCGCGGCTCTGACAAGGAACCACCCCACCCCCACGATCGCCGCCACCACCGCGACGTCCCCGATCGCCCCGCTGAGGAAGACGGGTTTCGTCTTCGGCACCCAGCCTACCGCCACCAGCCCGGCGACCAGCACGCCCGCGAGTCCCTCGCCCGCCACGAGGCCCGAGGCGGCGAGGATCCCCGGATCGCTCGACGCCTTCGTGCCCGCCGCCGGCTTCCCCCGGTCGGCGATCGCCCGCACCACCCCGCCGGCGTAGATCGCCGCCATCGTGGCGAGCGGCAGGTACACGCCGATGGCGAAGGCCAGCGGCGAGATGCCGGTGAGCCATGCGCTCACGGCGAGTCCCGCGCCCGACGCCACCAGTCCCCACGGCAGCGCGCCGGCGAGGACCCCCTCGACGATCGTCTTCATGAGCGTGGCCTGCGGGGCGGGGACGTCGGTCGAGCCGAAGGTGTACACCTGGCCCAGCAGCAACACCGTCGCGGCCACGGCCCAGCAGGCGAACGCGGCGCCGATCAGCTGGCCCACCTGCTGGTGGCGCGGCGTCGCACCGACCAGCCAGCCCGCCTTGAGGCTCTGCGAGATATCGCCCGCCTTCGACGCCGCGATGGCGACGACCGTCCCGACCGTGAGCACCGCGGCGCGCGCGTTGACGTCCGTCCACCCCATCGCCGCGAAGACCGAGGCGACGCCGAGCAGTGTGATGAGCGCAATCCCCGAGGTGGGCTGGCTGGAGACACCGACAATGCCGACGATGCGTGCCGCCACCGTCACGAACATCAGGCCGAAGACGCCGACGCCGGCCCCGGCGATCGCACGGGCGAGCGGCCCCATGCCACCGGCGAAGACGCCCGGCACCAGCGCGCAGATGAGCACCACGGCGACGATCGCGCCGACCACGAACGTCCCCGGCAGGTCCTGTTGGGTGGCCGGCACGTCGCCGGTCGCCGTCCCGCCGCCCCGGCGGAGCCCCCGTGCCACCGCGGTGAAGGCGGAGGCCATCGTGGGGAGCGCCTTCGCGACGGTGATGATCCCCGCCACGGCGACCGCCCCCGCGCCGATGTAGCGCACGTAGCGCGACCAGATCTCTCCCGACGTCATCGCCGCGACCGTCTTCCCGGTCTCGGGGACGAGCGGCGCCGTGAGCGCGTCGCCCACGTACGCGATGAGCGGGATGAGCACCACCGCCGACACGAGCGAGCCGGCGACCAGCACGCCGGAGGCGCGGTAGCCGAGGATGAAGCCGACGCCGAGGAGCGCGGGGGCGAGTTCGAGCGCCAGTTGCGCCTTGGGGAGCACCGGGAGGGCGAGGTGCACGGAGCTCGGCAGCGCGAAGGCCAGCGAGACGAGCAGCTTCACCAGCACGCCGACCAGCATCCCCCAGAAGATCCAGCGGCTCGCCGTCGTGCCACCGGTCGTGGCGCGCAGCACCTCGGCGCACGCCGTTCCCTCGGGGAAGGGCAGCTCCTGGTGGGCCTCGACGATCAGCAGCCGCCGCAGCGGGATCATCGCCGCGATGCCGAGGACGCCCCCGAGCAGGCTGAGCACGACCACCTGGAAGTAGGGCGGCGCGAGCCCCCACATGAACAGCGCGGGAATGGTGAAGATCGTCCCGCTGGCGAGCGACGTGGACGCCGAGCCGACGGTCTGCGCGAGGTTCGCCTCGAGGATGGTGCTCCCCTGCCCGGTGACGCGCTGGAGCGCGGCGAAGAACGCGACCGCCATCACCGCGGCGGGGATGGCCGCCGAGACGGTGAGCCCGACGCGCAGGCCGAGGTAGGCGTTGGCGGCGCCGAAGACGATGCCGAGCACGACGCCGGCGGCGACGGCCTTGAGGGTGAACTCCGCGAGGGCGGCCCGCGGCTTCGCGGCGTACGTGGTCACGGAGCACCTGTGCGGTCAGCGTCCGAGGGCGGCGCGCAGCTGCGCGAGGCGCTGCGCGATCTCCTGTGCCGGCATCAGCGCGAGGTCCGGAGGGAGCAGCGCCTTGCTCGTGCACTCGAACGCGGCAATGAGGCGCTGGTACTCGATCTCCAGCGGGTAGGCCGGCGGCTGGAAGTCGCCGATCAGCTCGCGCAGCAGCTCGGCGGTGACGGCCTTCTGGCCGGAGGTGGCGAGGCGGCGGCTGGCGCGCACCAGGACCGCCTCGATGTCGGCGGCGCTCATCGGGTGGTGGACCGCCGCGAAGATCGGCGCCGGATCGAGGCCGGAGGCGACCGGGACCGTGAGCCGCGCGCGGATCGCCTCGAACACGGTTGCGCGCTCCTCGGGGCTGGCCGGAGGGAAGAGCGCGATGTGCTCCTCGGCGCGCCCCTGGCGTTTGAGGTCCACGGGGACGAGGTCGGGGCGGCTCGTCATGAGGAACCAGAGGGTGCGGCCGCGCCGCCGCGTGTCGCCCATGAACGCCGCGAGCGAGGCGAAGACGCGCTCGCTCACGCCCGAGTCGTGGCCCGCCTGCTCGCGGTTGCCGAGCGCGGCGTCGGCCTCATCCACCATCACGGCGACCGGCCCCATGGCGTCGAGGATGGCGAGGATGCGCTCGAGGTTCGCCTCGGTCTGGCCCTGCCACATCGAGCGAAAGTTGCGCAGCTCCACGACCGGCACGCCGATCTCGGAGGCGAAGCACCGCACCAGGAAGCTCTTGCCGGTGCCGACCGGCCCGCAGATCAGGAACCCCATCGGCACGACATCGAGCCGGCCGGCGCGCAGGGCGTGCGCCGTCTCGCGGAGCAGGGCCTTGGCGCCCTCGTGTCCCGCGACGGCGTCGAGGCCGTGGCTCGCGGTCACGAACGACAGCAGCCCGCCGCTCGACTCCTCGATGAGCCGCCGCTTCTCGCGGTTCAGGGCGTCGGGGTCGAGCGGCCCGCCCCTGGCGTCCGCCTCCGCGAGGAGCGACTCCAGGTGCACGCGGGTGAGCCCGGCGGTGAGCACCGCGGCGCTGCGCGGGTCGATGCGGCTGAAGGTGTCGGGCGTGGCGCCGCGGCCGGTGAGGTAGCGGTAGCGCTCCTCCTCGTCGGGGACCGGGACCTGGAGCTCGACGGTGCGCGGGTCGGCGACGAGCGCCTGGTTGAGCGACGCCGTGCTCTCGGTGATGAGGCAGAACGAGCAGTCGCGCCGGAGGAAGACGGGATCGCTGGCCCAGCGGCGCAGCGTCACGATGGAGCCGCGGTCCTCGACGGAGAGCTGCCCCGGCTCGCCGATGGGGGCGATCGTCTCGGCGTAGTCGAGGATGACGGCGCACGAGAACTGGCGCTGCTCGGCGAGCTGGTTGCGGACCCACGACTCGATGAGCTGGAGCGCGCGGTCGGGGTCACGGGGCCAGCTCTGCGCGAAGGTGGTCCCGCGCAGGCGGTCGAGGTTCTTGAGCGCCGTGTGGAACGACGTCTCCGTCTGGGTGTCGCCGAAGCGGATGCCGGCGCCGCGGTCGTAGGTGATGATCGCCGCGCGGCTTCCGAAGATCCCGTCGGCGAGGAACTCGGGGAGCGGGCCGAAGCGGCGCGGGCCGAGGGGATGGAGGTCCCGCACGCCGGGGCCGCTGAGGATGTACATGCAGTGGCCGCGCTGGCGGAGCCGCTGCTGGAACGCCCGCGCCCACGCGGGAAGCGTGGGCGCGTCGTGCCTCGCACGTTCGGGGGCGGGATCGAAGAGGCCCATGGCTCAGGTTCGGGTCTTGAGCAGCGTGCGCGCCGCCTCGGCGCTCAGCGGGGGCGCGTACAGGAAACCCTGCACCAGGTCGCAGCCGAGCGAGCGGAGGATCGCCGCCTGCTCCGGGCGCTCCACCCCCTCGGCGATGACCTCCATCTCCAGGCTGCGCGCGAGGCCGACGATGGTGCGGACGATCTCGGAGTTCTCGCCGTGCTCGCCGATCTTCATGATGAACGAGCGGTCCACCTTGATCGCGTCCATCTCGAAGGTGTGCAGGTAGGAGAGCGACGAGTAGCCGGTGCCGAAGTCGTCGAGGTCCACCTTCACCCCGAGGCTGCGCAGGCGCGTGAGCATCTCGCTGGCGGCGTGCGCGTGCTCGATGAGGGTGCTCTCGGTGATCTCGAGGCGGAGCGCCTCGGGCGGCAGCTCCCACGCCGTGAGCGACTGGGCGATGTGGTCCACCAGGTCGGGCTGGCGGAACTGCCGGCCCGAGAGGTTCACGCTCATCGTGAGGGCGAGTTGGGGGAACTGCACCCGCCACTCGTGGAGCTGGCGGCACGCCTCCCGGAGGACCGCGCGGCCGATGAGGACGATGAGTCCCGTTTCCTCGGCGGCGGCGACGAACTCCTCGGGGAGCACGGCGCCGCGCTGCGGGTGCTGCCAGCGCATCAGCGCCTCGAAGCCGCAGACCGCCCCGGTCGCCATCGAGAAGAGCGGCTGGTAGTGGATGCGGAACTCCTCGCGGTCGAGCGCGCGGCGCAGGTCCGTCTCGAGCTGGAGCTGCGTGACCGCGCGGGCGTGCATCTCGGCGTCGAACACCTCGTACCGCGCCTTGCCGAGCGCCTTGGCGCGGTACATCGCGATGTCGGCGTCGCGCAGCAGGTCGTCAGACCGCTCGTAGCCGGTACGGCTGAACGCGATGCCGATGGACGCCGAGGTGAAGACCTCCTGCCCGCTGATGTTGAACGGGAGCTGGAGCTCGCGCTGGATGCGGTCGGCAATGCGCGTCGCGTCGGCCGCCTCGGTGATGTCGTCGAGGAGGACCGTGAACTCGTCGCCGCCCAGCCGCGCCACCGTGTCCCCGGGCCGCACGCAGCGCTCGAGGCGCCGCGCGATGGCGATGAGGAGCTGGTCCCCCGTCAGGTGGCCGAGCGAGTCGTTCACCACCTTGAACCGGTCGATGTCGAGGAAGAGCAGGGCGAAGGCGTAGTCGCTGCGGCGGCGCGCGCGGCCGATGGCGCGGGCGACGAGATCGGTGAACAGCGAGCGGTTGGGCAGGCCGGTGAGCGCGTCGTGGAAGGCGTCGTGCACCAGCCGCAGCTCGGCCGACTTGCGGGCCGTGACGTCGCGGAAGCTCCAGACCCGGCCGACCGGCCGCCCCTCCAGCCGCTGCGGCGTCGAGTAGCGCTCGAAGACGCGGCCGTCGCGGAACTCGATCTCGTCGTACGACTCCGCCTCGGGCGTGGCGTAGAGGCGGCGGACCTTCGCCAGGAAGCCGTCCGGGTCCTTGAGCTGGCCGACCACCAGCGCCAGCAGCGCGTCGTCGCTCCCCGAGGCGGCGACCTCCGCCGGGATGCGCCACATCTCCAGGAACTTGTGGTTAAAGGTGCGGACCCGGCCCGCGAGATCCACGACAAGGAGGCCGTCGGCAGTGGCCTCGATGGCGGCTTCCAGCAGCGACGCCGCCTGCCGGGCGCGCGATTCGGAGGCGTTGCGCTCGGTGATGTCCACGAGGATGCCGTGAAACACCATCTCGCCCGACTTCTCGTCCCGCACGGCGGTGCAGGTGTCCAGCACCGTGATGATGCGGCCGTCGGGGCGGCGCATCTGGAACTCGAACTCCCGGACCGCCCCCTCGCGCGCGAGCAGCTCCAGCTCCCGCGCCCGCACCGCTGGGTCCACAAACAGCTCGGCCGCTGTCGTGTGCCGCAGCTCCTCGGCCGAGCGCAGGCCCAGCATCTCGAGGAACGCGGGGTTCGCGTCGAGGATCTGACCCTTCGTGTTCGTGAGGTAGATGCCCTCGCGCAGCGATGTGACCAGCTCGCGGAGCGTGGTGTAGTCCTCCAGCGACCAGAGCCGGCTCCCTCCCGGCGTGGTCCGCTGGATCTCCCCGGCGATCTTGGGGTCGCCGGGACGCGCGGCCTCCCTGCGACGAGGCATAGACGGCCTAAGATGCGGGACGCGGGGGGGGAGCGGAAGGGAGGTTCACGTCCCCTAGCCCCCGGCCGCCGGCCCCCTACTATTCCCTCCATGCGCCGCGTTCTCCTGGCCCCGCTCCTCCTCCTGCCGGGCGCGCTCCGAGCCCAGCAGGCCCCTCCGGACCTCGAGGTCTTCGTCCGCCGCGGCTGCCCGCACTGCGCGGCCGCCAAGCCGTGGCTGGACAGCCTGGCCGCCGCGCGGCCGGACCTCCGGATCGTCGTGGCCGACGTGGCGGACGACCGCATCGCCTACCAGCGGGCTATGTTCCTGGCCGACTCGCTGCGCGTGACGGGGCTGGGGGTGCCGGCGTTCTACGTCAACGGCCGGCTGCTGATCGGGTGGGAGTCGCCGGCGATCACCGGGCGCGAGATCATCGCGCTCATCGAGGCGGCACGCGCGGCCCGGACGCCGCGGCCGGGCCCGCTGCTCCCGCAGACGGCGCCGCGCCCGGTGCGGCCGGAGGAGGAGCGGCCCCCGCCGCGGAGCGCGCCCGGCGGGGCGGCCGAATCCGCCGCCGCCGTCGTCGCCGCCCCGCCGCCTCCCCCCCCAGCTCCCGGCGTTCCCGATTCCATCGCGACCCGAACCTTCGGCACGCTGAGTGCCAGCCGGCTTGGCCTGCCGCTCTTCACCCTCGCCGTCGGCCTCCTCGACGGCTTCAACCCCTGCGCGATGTGGGCGCTGATCTACATCCTCACGCTCCTCGTGGGGATGCGCAGCCGCGCGAAGATGCTGGCCGTGGGCGGGATGTTCGTCGGCGTGGGCGGCGTGATGTACTTCCTCTTCATGGCCGCGTGGCTGGAGGTGTTCCTGCTCATCGGCCTGGCGCGGTGGGTGCAGGTCCTGCTGGGGGCGCTGGCCTTGTTCGTCGGCGCGGTGAACGTGAAGGACTTCGTGGCGCTGGGCCGCGGCATCTCCCTCAGCATCCCCGAGGGGGCAAAGCGGGGCGTCTACGCGCAGGCGTGGCGCGTGCTGCGGGCCGAGAACCTCGCCGGAGCGCTCGTCGCGGTGGCCGTACTGTCCGTCCTCGTCAACGTCGTCGAGCTGCTCTGCACGGCCGGCCTGCCGGCCGTGTACACCCAGATCCTCTCGGCCCAGGGCCTCGGCCGCGCGGGGTATTACAGCTACCTGGCGCTCTACCAGGTAGCTTACATCGCGGATGACAGCGCGATGCTCGCGATCGCGGTGGTGACGCTGTCGCGCGCGCGTCTGCGGGAGCGCGGCGCCCGGATCCTGAAGCTTGTCAGCGGGCTCGTGATGGCGGGCTTGGGGCTGGTGCTGCTGCTCCGGCCGGAGTGGTTGCGCTGAGCGGCGTGGACCGCGGTTCCCCCGCCTTGCGGCGAGAGCCGGCGCTGGTGACATTTTGCCCGCGCGCGTCGCTAGCTCAATTGGCAGAGCAACTGACTCTTAATCAGTAGGTTCTAGGTTCGATTCCTAGGCGACGCACTCGGCGGCTCCGGCGGTGACACCGGGGCCGTTCTGATTCAGGAGCGCGGGCTGCGCGGACAACCGCTGCTGTGTCCGTGGCCGGCACGCGAGCGTGGCGTTCCGGACCCGTGCCTCCGTCGGCCAAGCGGCGCGGTGAGCAGGCGGCTAGCGTCGGTCTCGGCGCCGGAACAGACGGCCGATGGGCCGGCGCGCGCCTCAGAATCGCTCGAGATCCCGTCCAACGACGACCCGTCCCGTGTAGCCGCCCGAGCGGACTCCGGCTAGCAGCTCCTCGTCGGCGCCACCCATCCTGACGAGGTGCGTCAGCACCAGCAGAGCCGGCCGCGCCGCGGCGGCGATCCGGGCCAACTCGACGTCCGACGTGTGGAAGGCGTGCATGTAGCGCGGCCAGTCAT
>CAYLJK010000004.1:8289-15823 GCA_964383975.1 uncultured Gemmatimonadales bacterium
GATCCCGCGCGGCGGCGCGATTACGACCGCTCCCTCCACCGCCAGCCGTCCCGCCGGGTACGCCTCGTGGACGAGCACGTCCACCCCGCGCGCAGCGGCGATCAGCGCCTCGCTGGGCCGCGCATCGCCGGAGAGGACGATGCTGCGGCGCGGTGTGTCGATCCGGAATCCGAACGCGGCGTCCCAGTCGCCGTGCAAGACCGGGATCGCGGTCACCCGCACGCCCGCACTGTCGTAGACCACACCGGCGCCGATCTCGTGCACGGCGACGCGCCACCCCTCCGGCGTCTGGTGCTCCAGTCCGGTCGTGCGCACGGCGATGTCCTCCGCCCAGGCGGCGAGCAGATGATCGGTCATCGCCTGCAGGCCGCGCGGGCCGTAGACGGCGAGCGGCGTGCGCCGTCCCATCACCCACGACGTGAAGATGAGGTCCGGGTAGCCGAGCGTGTGGTCGCTGTGCAGGTGGGTGACGAAGACCGCTTCCGCGCCGTTGATCGGCAGCCCGGCGGCCGCCAGCTGGCGCATCACGCCGGGCCCGGCGTCGAACAGGAACAGGCGCCGGCCCACCAGTAGCGCGGTGGCAGGCCCGGAGGCCGAGGGGTCCGGACGCGGCATCCCGGTGCCGAGCAGCACGACGACCGCGCTGTCGGCAACCGCCGCCTGCGCGCGTGCGGGCTCGGCCGACACGGCTGACAGGCCGGCGAAGGCGAGGCATCGGAGCAGGTGGCGGGACCGTGGCACGACAGACCTCCCGGGCGGGGACCCGCGAAGCTGCCGACGCCACCGGGGCGGTGTCAAACCGCAGGCCACCGCCCAGACCGCGCCGCCTGCCTCGCCTCCCGACAGCATGCTCCAGACCGCAGCAGGCACCGTGCGCGAGATGGCGCCCATCGAGACCGTCTACGACGCGCAGTACCCGTGCCCGCGAACCCGCCGTGTCTCAGTACCTCCAGCTCACCGTGTCCGCCCCCGGCGGAAGCGGCCCCCGCCGCATCTCATCGAGGATCCGCGGGATGAACATCTGGTGATACCGCAGCCGTGACAGGGCGTTGGGCCGGCTCGGATCCCCGTTCCAGCAGTGCTCGGCCCGGTCCCCGTAGGCGACCTCCGCGTCGGCCGGCGGGTCGGCCGAGCGCAGGAACTCCTCGACCAGGTACACCGCGTTGTTGAGGTAGTAGTTGTCCATGTCGCCGACGTAGAGGTGCAGCTTGCCGCGCAGGCGCGGGCCGAGCGTGGCCCAGTCGCGCCGCAGGATGTACGAGAGGTCGTAGTGCTCCCGCCAGTACGCGGCGACGGCGCGGTCAATGGTCCCCGTCAGCTTGTCCCAGATGCGCGCCGGGTAGCCGTCGGGCCCCACGGGCGAATACACCGCCTCCCAGATGTCCCACTGGTCTCCCGAGCGGCTGTGGGTGCCGAGGACCAGCTCGCGGTGGTTCGACTGTTCGAGCGTCGTCGTGACCTGGCCGAGCCAGTTCCGCTGGCCCGGGCGCGGCGTGCGCTTCCAGCGCGCGGTCGCGTAGTAGGCGTTGGTGTCGCTGTAAAGGTCCACGACGGTGTACGCGCGAAAGTCGATGGGATCGGGGCACGCGATCCACGCGCCGTTGAACTCGTCGGGGTAAAAGACCTGTACCGCCATCGCCTCCCACCCGCCGGTCGAGCCGCCGTAGGTGAAGCGCGCCCACCCCTGGCCGATGCCGCGGTACTTCCGCTCGAGGTACGGGATCAGCTCGCGCATGATGGCGTCGCCGTACGGCCCGTTGTTCGCCGAGTTCACCGCGTACGAGTCGTCGTAGTAGGGCGTGGGGTGCTGGATCTGGATGAGCAGCACGCGCGGGAAGCCCGGGCCGGTCCAGTCGCGGTAGAACTGCCAGGCGGCCTCCTGCTGGATGCGGTTGTAGCCGCGCAGGCGGAACCGCGCGCTGTAGTCGGGGGCGAGGTTCGTGTCGGGCGGCGTCTCGCGGAAGCCGTCGAACGTGTGGGGGAAGTGGCCGTGGTTCACGACCAGCGGGTAGCGCGCCTCGGGATGCGTATCGAAGCCCTCGGGAAGCAGCACGTGCGCGCCGAGAAACATGGGGCGGCCCCAGAACTCGGTCAGGAGGCGGCTCTGGACGCGCTCGTGGCGGATGTAGCGCGTCTCAGGTGGATCGGCGACGGGCGGGATCTCGCGGTCCATCACGATGCGCACCGTCTGGTCGCGGCGCGGATCGAGCTGCACCCACTGCGGTGCGGAGTAGAGGTTCCCCGGCTTGCGGTTCCACTGCTGCCCCTCGCCGCGGTCGGGCGGGAGCTTCACGACGTGCCCGTCGCTGCGGCGGAAAGTCTCGTAGCGGTTGAGCAGCGCCTGCACGCGATAGCGGCCGGGCGGGACATCGCGGAGGCTGCGCAGCGGGTAGCCGAACACCGACGCGTCCACCACGGCCGCCGCGCCGGGCGCGAGGCCGTCCACGTCAATGCCGAAGGCGAGCTGGGTGTCGGGGCCGTCGTTGATCTGGAACCGCGGCTCGGTGGTCGAGTCGTTGGAGATGAGGAGGAGGACTCGGCCGTCGAGCGGACTCGCGCTCCGGGATGCGGGGAAGGAGATCTCGAAGCGCGGTCCGGCGGTCGGGCCGCGGGGGCTTTGGGAGTGGAGGGCCGATGGAATGACGAGTAGGGGGAGGAGGGGGAGCAAGGGGAGCGAGGCCGAAGCGGCTGTACGCATGGGACTCTCGGGTGAAGGCCTCTGGAACAGTGTGCCGGGGCGCAGGCTCCGGCAATGGGGTGGCTCGCCCGTGCCTCTGTGCCTGCCCTTCCCCGGCCCCAGCCCCCAGCCCCTAGCCACCGTCCCCTGCCGGCCGTACGTTCGCCGGCCGATTCCCGACCACGAGCCGCCCATGACATCACCGCGCTTCGAGCGCCCCGCCCTTGACGCCATCGCCCGCGAGCTGGGCGATCCGGGCCTCTTCCCCGCCGAGGTGCTGCGGCTGCACGCGGCCGGCGAGGCGCGGAAGGCGCAGGCCGCGCTGCTCCGGCACGCGAAGACGGACGAGCGCGACGCCAGGCGTGCGGTGCGGCAGCTCGCGGCGGCCGCCGACCTCCGGCTCTGGCTCGAGCCGATGGGGAACCCGCCCGAAATGTACCGGTTCAACGGCATCGGCACGACGCTGCTCGGCTCGCATCAGCGCGCGGACGACGGGTCGTACGTCGGCACGCTCTGGTTCACCGTGCTGTTCGTGCCGGTGCTCGCGCTTCAGTCCTACCTCGTGGTTCCGGCGCCGGAAAAGGGGTGGTACTTCCTCGCGAAGGCACCCCTGCCGCCCGTGGCCCGCGTGGCGCGTCGTGTCGCCGGCGCGCTCGCCGCCGCGGCGGCCGTCGTGCTGGCGGGGACGTGGTACTGGGGCTCGGGGCACACCGATGTCGTCGCCTACAACGGCTTCGACCGCCAGGTGGCGGTGACGGTCGCGGGCGGGGAGCGGACGGTCGCGCCGCTGTCGCACGAGGTGTTCCGCGGCGTGGCCGCGCGGCCGACGACGTTCATGGCGTGGTTCGGCGACGGAAGCGGGCGCATCGAGTCGGTGACGGTGGACCTGCGCGGTCGCGGGCGCGACCAGGTCATCTACAACGTCGCGGGTCGGGCCGTGCTGATGGTCTCGACGGTGACCTACGGCACGGCGACCGGCGTGCCGGCGCGCACGCTGGAGGCCGGTCCCGTCATCTTCGAGCCTGGCGTGGATTACGTCTTCGCGCAGCCGCCCGACTCGGTGAGCGTCCCGGCGGGCGGCGGCGCGAGGCGCACGGTCCTGCACGCGGCGGACGGCGGCACCGACGTCGCGCAGGTACTGGTGGACCTCATCCAGGACGGCCGGACGGCGCAGGCGCTCGCGGTGGCACGCGCGGAGCTGCTGGCGCACCCGGAGAACGCGAACGTCGCGTGGATCGCGGCGCGACGGCTGCTGCGGAACGACCGGGAGGCGCAGCTCGCGGTGGCGCGCGCGGGGCTTGCCGCGGCGCCCGACGCCGTGGACCTGCACCGGCTCTACCAGGCGGTGCGCGAGTACGAGCCGGACAGCGTGCGTGCCGAGTACCGCGCGCTCCTCGCGGCGAACCCGGGCTCGGCGATGCACGCCTTCCTCGCGGGCCGCGCGGAGGAGGAGGGCTCAGCGGCGGCCGCGGAGCAGTACCGCGCGGCGCTGCGGCTCGATCCGCGCTACGGCCCCGCGTTCCGCGCGCTCGGCCACAGCGCGACGGTGCGCGGCGCGTGGGCCGAGGCGCTCGGCTGGTACGAGCGCTTCGCCGCGCTCGACTCGGCAAGCCGGCTGGAGGTGGTGACCGAGCAGCTGCGGTTGCAGCGGCGGCTGCGACGGCCGGCTGGCGACGGCCTGCGCCTGCTCGCGGCGGCGCTGCGCGCGGCGCCCGGAGCGCTCTGGCTCGACTATCTCGGCGCGCAGGTCCGGACGGAAGCGCGGCCGTCGCGCTGGGAGGCGGAGCTGGAGGCGCTCTTGAAGCGGGCGGCGGAGACGCTCCCGCCGGATGTGGTGCGGGGGGTGGTGGCGCCCGACCTGCGGGCGGAGCTGGCCGTCACGGCCGGCGACCTGGCGCGGGCGCGCGGCGAGCTGGGCGGCATCGGGAGCGTGGAGCGTCGCGACGCGTCCACCGCGCTGCGTCTGGCACTGAGCGACGGCGCCGTGGCCGAGGACCTGAACGTGCTGCGGGAGATCCCGCGCTGGTTCGAGCACCTCGGCATGGGGCACCAGCTCGTCGCGCTCGACCTCCTGGAGCCGCCCGTGCGCGCGAAGGTCCTGGCGGAGGGTACCGATCCGGAGGTTGCACGGATCGCGGCGGTGCTCGACGACCGGTCGGTGCTGCTGCGCCCGGCCGCGCTCGACAGCGCGCTGGCGAGAGGGGGGCTGTACCTGCGGTCGGCCGGCTACTGGGCCGCGTCGCGGCGACTGGCGCGGGAGACTGATGCGGTGTCACGCCGTCTTGCGGCACAGTACCTCGCGGAGGCGAGATCGTTCGCGCTGCCCGGGGAGATGGCGTATCTCCGGTGAGGGGTGAGGGGCGGGGCCAGTGGGGGCACGGAGCGGCTCCCGTGCCTCCGTGCCTCGATGCCCTCCGGGGTGGGAGAGCGGGCGGGCGAGCGGGGCCCATCCGTGCCCTGGTACCCTGGTGCCACGTGCCGGTGCGCCCGTGCGCCTGCGCCCGCGGCCTCTCTCAGTGGGCCGCTTCGCCGTATCCCCGCAGCCGGTCATACCGCCGCACCTGTTCCGGTGACAGCGCGGCGCGCACGGCGAGGTGGGCGCGCAGGTGCACGAAGCGCAGCTCGCCGTTCAGGCGGGCGATCTCCGCCGTCAGCGAGCGCAGGGCGTCCTCGCGGATGGACTCGTCGGCGAACGCGCGATCCAGTCCGCGTTCGCGTTCGATGATGGTCTCGCCGAGCCGGCGCGCCTCGGTGCTCATGCGGTCCCGGACGGCGGCGATCGCGGCGCGCTGCTCGGCGGTGAGGCGGAGACTGTCCGCCAGCTCCAGCGCGTGGCGCGGGCCGGGGTAGTGGTTCAGCTCCGCGGCCAGCGCGAAGCCCATCCCCTCGCCGCTGCGGTACTGTGCCACCTGGGTGTCGGAGAGCGCCTTGATCTCGCGCTGCACGAGGCCCGTGTAGGGCGAGCGGCCCGGGGCCAACGCCGCGTGGTCGTGCTGGGCGTGCGCCGGCACGGTGATGATGGCGAAGGCGGCGGCGAGCAGGATGGAACGGGGCATCGGGACTCCTGGAGATGTCGGGTGTGGGGTGCAACCTAACGAGCGGGGAGCGGGGAGCGCCCCTATCGTGCCACCGCGCCCCCGTGCCCGCGAACGGTGCGCCGGTGCGCCTGTGCCCCGTGCCCGCTGTCTCTCACGACGAAAGCCGGACTGGCATCCGGCCCGGCTTCCGGACGCGGCACCCCTCGCCGCAGAGACCTCGCACGTGCGCCGAGTACAGGCTCGGCTCCATCGGTATTGCAGGTACCCGGATCGGTGCCGGCGCTGGGAGTCGAACCCTACACGAGCTGCGCCCGGGGACGTGCGAGGTCCCTGCGTCTGCCAGTTCCGCCACGCCGCGCCCGGAAGGCATCGCGGGGCCTGAAGGGCCTCAACCCCATCCTATCGAACGACCTTGGGTGTGAGCGCGGAGTCCGGAGGAACCTCCCTTAGCATCAGCACCGGATGCAGCTCGATGCCGTTGGGAGCGGACCCGGTTGCGTGTTCGCGGCGGTCCCAGAAGCCGACGCCGGTGATCTCGAGGATGATGGGGCGGTCGAGCGGGTTCGGTCGGGCGCGGATGGCCTCGAGGCGGGCGCGGGCCTCCGCGTAGAGCGCGCCGAGGCCGGAGGTACAGGCGCCCGAACAGGCGGGGTTCGGGATCTCGGTGACGAGCGACAGGCGCTGGTCCTCAAGCCCGTAGATGATGACGTGGATGTCGCCGTCCTGCTGCGGTTCACCGCCGCCGTAGTAGCCGCGCACACGGTAGACCGTCAGCTCGACGGGTGCAGCCCGGGCGTTCTGCGGGCGCGCGCGCGGCCGCGGGAGGGCCACGAGTTCCTCGACCGTGGCGTCCATGGGGACGAGGTTGACCTGGTCGCGGTCGAAGTCGGAGAGGGTCTTCACACTCCAGCGATCCGAGCCGCAGCGGTGCCCGCACGTGGCGCCGAGAGGCGGGAGGCGGTCCAGGACCGGCGCGGGGGCAGGGGGTACGGGCGAGGAGTCCCCGACCGGCTCGGTGCCCGGCTCCGTGGCGGGCAATGAATCGGCGGCGACAGGGGGAGAGTCGCCGGCTTCGTCGCGCGGGAAGTGCGTCACGGCGTACCACACCCCGGCGGCGACCAGGGCGATCCACAGGAGGATCAGGAGGCGGCGCATTCGGTGCTTCCGGGTCCTCGACCTATGGTCTAGAGAGGGATGCGGTAGACGTGGGTGATGATGATGCGCGTCTCGTCCGCGGAGTACGCGAATGTGGCTGCCCAGTGGTAGCCCACACCCCCGGCGGTGAACCGGAAGCGGTACGTCGGCCGGCCGAGAGACTGCTTGCCGGCGAGCATCGGGTTGGCGGTGAGTGTGAGGAGCGCCGCTTGAATGCCGTCTATGGCTTCCGCGCGGCGTGGCTCCGGGAGGGACTCGATGAGGCGTTCGAGGTCGGCGAACGCCTCATCAGCAATATCGAGCTCGTAGCTCACGCGCGGCCTCTGCCAGCGGCCTGACCCTGCCGGCCTTCGCCGACTCCTCGCCGGCAAGCATGCGGTCGAGGTTGAAGCCGAGCTCGTGTTCGTCCTTGCGCTTCATGCTCTCCATGGGGATCCGTTCACCCATCTTCAGTCGCTTCTTCATCGGTTCCGTCTGGTACACCACGTCATCGCACAGCTCGCGCGCGGTCAGCACCAGGTATGTCCGGGCGACGTACTCCAGCACCGCAGCCTCTGCTCGGGTGAAGTCGTACTCCGGCGCGAGGGTGCTCGGCGTCAACTCGTAGCCCAGGTAGGGTCCGGTCGCCACCTGCTGCTCGGTCGCGTAGCCGCCGGTGACCAGT
>CAYLJK010000004.1:15833-19324 GCA_964383975.1 uncultured Gemmatimonadales bacterium
TTGTCCATCACGTACTTGAACGCCGACACCGGCCTGCCGAGGTGTCGGCGCGCCTCGAGGTCGGCGAGGTAGGCGAACTTGGCCAGCTTCGTGTGGCCGACGCCCGGTGCAGCCTCCAGCAGGAAGCGCAGCACCTGCGCATTGCGGCTGAGCCTGGCCATGAGCGCCTCCGGTCGTGCCGTCATCGCCAAGATAGGGAGCGGCGGGTGGTGACGCAAACTCGGTGCCAACAAACGCGTTACGAGTCTACGGTTGCCGGGCGGCGGGGCCCCAGCGCCCCCTCGGAGAGGTCCGTGCCTCCGTGCCCGCCGGGCCGTGCGCCGGTGGCCGCAGCTCCACCCGCCTGTACCTACTTGCAGTGTCGCGAACGCTCGTGTGGTTGCATCATATCGGCGGCAATGCACACGTCGTCGCCGCGCGGCCGGCCGGTCGGTGCCGGCGCTTCGGCGGCGCTTGGAATAGGGCGGGCTCGGCCACGCGCCGCTCGGCTATCCGGACGCCAGGTCCGCCAACCTCCCCACCAGCCGCACCGTGGCGAACGTGTCCCGCTTGCAGTACTCCAGCAGGTCGCGCCGGGTCTGCTCCCGCTCGGCCGGCGGGATCTTCCCCGAGACGAACAGCAGCCGCGCGATCTCCACGCTCGCCACTCGGCCGTCCACGATGACGAGGTCGCTGTAGTCCAGGTCCCCCACCAGTGGCCCCAGGACGTGCTTGAGGGAGAAGCTGCCGCCGAAGTCCGGATGATAGACGTAGTTCTGCACCACGGGCATCAGGTCCCACAGCTTCGCGCGCAGCGCGAGCAGCGGCTCGGCCAGGTGCGGCAGATGCTCGGCCAGCTCCTTGATGCGCGTGCTCTCGAACGACGAGTACACCACCACGAGATCCGCCCGCGCCGTCGCCTCCAGCATCGCGCGCGCCAGCGGCTCACGCGGGTCGTCCGGCGGATCGGCCGGGTCCTCCGGCCCCTCGGCCAGGAACTCGGCGTGCCTCATCGTCCCATCGGGCCCACGCTCGTGGTAGCTGAACTGCGCCGCCGCCGCCCGCCACGGACCGAGCCCGGGCCAGGCGGGAAGCGCGCGCGCGACGGTCTCGAAGTCGAGGAACCCCAGGTACCGCGCCTCTGCCGCCGGCCGCAGCGCCTCGGCCAGCCCGCGCTCCACGATCAGCCGCCCCTCGCGCCGCGCGCGCAACTGGCGCTTCTGCTTGTCGTTGAGCTTCGCGTGCACGGGGATCTCGCTCATCCGGTGCACGCCTCGCTGCATCCACCCCCACATCCGCTCCGGGCCGACGTTCCACAGGTTCCCGATGTGGTCGGCATCGTCCGGCCAGCACCGGTCCCAGAACGCACACGGCTTGTCCCCGCCGCGGAACCAGCAGTGCGGCCCGACCTCGCACGCGGGCAGGTCGCGGCGCAGGACGTCAAGCTGTTCCGCGATGCGCCGCGCCGCCTCGTGCACCAGGGGCTCCACCCGCTCCGTCACGTCCGCCCGCACGAACAGCGGGTTCACGTCCGGATACCGGTGCTCCCTGTTGAGGTGCATCACCTCGATGCGTGTCACCGGCACGCCTGCCCGCCGGACCACATACGTCTGCACCGCCAGGTCGGGGAGGTGGTAGTCCTTCACGCTCGTGCTCGACTTCACCTCGATGAGCGTCCAGCCGCTAACGCTCTGCTCCAGCACGTCCACCGCGCAGAAGACGGCGTCCTCCTCGAAGCACGCCTCGAACAGCACGGGCGCCCCGGCCTCCAGCGCCGCCCGCGTGCGCGGGATGCGCGCCGGGTCGTGATGGTCCCCCTCGATGAGCACGCCGCCGGCCCACTCCGCGCGCGCCCGCTCCCCCACGAGCCGGCCCTGGTCGAAGAGGTCGCGGAGCACGGCGTCGGGCTGTAGCTCCTTCGCGTCGGGCTCGTACACCGTCCACCAGAGCAGCTTCGGACACTGGTAGCCCGCCACGTAGCGGGACTTCGACAGGCGAGGATGGTCACGGCTTGGCATACGGCGAATGTGGGGCGGGGGTGTGACAGGGGAAAGGGCGGGGAGCGGGTTGCGCCCTTCAGGGCACCTGTAGCGGCACGGAGCAGGGAGCGGGCGGGGGGACGCCCCGGGGACTGCGTTGGCCTACATCTGCTCGCGGATGACGATGTTCCGGAACTCCACCGGGCTCCGGTCGTCGTGGTTCTGGAGACCGATGTATCCGCGAGGCGCGAAGTCCTTGACCTTGCCCCGCGGCTCGGCGTTCCAGTCCACCACCTTCTTGTCGTTCAGCAGCACCGTGATGCGCGAGCCGCGGAAGGTGATGGCGAAGTGGTTCCACTGGCCGGGCGGCTTCGCGGCCGAGTCGCTCGGCGCCTGCGCGTCGTACACGGCGCCGGTCCGGTGGATCGCCTGCTCGGCCGCATCGTTGATCTGGATCTCGAAGCTGTGGTAGATGTACTCGTCGCTCGTCGGCTCCCCCGGCACGCGCAGGAACACCCCGGAGTTCGTCGCCGAGTCGGCGCAGCGGAAGTCCAGCTCCAGCGTGAAGTCGCCGTACTCCCTCGCGGCGTACCACAGCAACCCCATCCCGCCGTACGACTTCAGCACGCCCGCGGTGGAGTCCAGGGTGAACCCCCCGGGCCCCTGGTGGCGCCACTCGTCCAGCACGTAGCGGTTGTTGCGCATCACGAGCAGCCGCTCTTCCGTCGCCGGCGTGAGCGCACCGGTGACGGCGCGGCGCACCAGCAGCGCACCGGCCGCGACCACCACGACCACCACGACGATGGCGATCCATTCCCGACGCATCGGTCCTCCTACCGGCCCTTCCGGGGGTTCCACGTCCCCTGCGCCACCGCCGGCACGAACTCCGCCAGCCCGGGCGGCGGGAACGCGATGGTCCGCTCCTGCTCCGCGCTCATGTACGCCGTCATCAGCAGCTCGGCCACGGCCACGCCGTCGTCGAACGTCTCGTCCGGCCGCCGCCCCGCGAGGAAGGCCCGGACCATGTGCCGGTCCTCGGCCACGTAGCCATACTCGGACTCCTCATCGCTCACGATCGGCATCAGCCCCATCTCGGCGTTCTGCTTCTCCACCAGGTCCTCGCCGGCCGCGCCCGTGACCCGGCGGCTGAAGAACACCTTCGGTCCCGCGTCGAGCGAGTTCACCGCCAGCGAGTACTCCGGCCCCAGCAGCTCCATCGAGAGCCGCAGCCCCGCGCCGACGAAACACCACGAGGTCGTCGCCTCGACGATGCGGGTCGGGCCATCGGCGGCGCGGTACTCCACCAGCGCCCGGGCGAAGTCCTCGGACGGCCGGCCCGCGTAGTCGAGCGCCCCGTCACTCGCGGCCCGCAGCTGCTCGGCGTACGCGGGCTGCTGCCATTTCAGCACCGACGTGTGCGCGGTCACCTTCACCGGCACCAGCGCCTCGCGCGGGGCGCCGGGCGGCGTCAGGAGGAAACGCGCCACCTCGACCGAGTGGCACATCATGTCGTTCAGCACCCCGCCGCCCTGG
>CAYLJK010000005.1:0-17876 GCA_964383975.1 uncultured Gemmatimonadales bacterium
GCCTGGCGGTGCGGATGCGCGCGCGGGGGGTGCACACCTTCGCCGCCTACGCGGAGCTGCTCGACCGCGTCCCCGGGGAGTTCGACCTGCTCGTGGACGCGCTCACCATCAACGTGACGAAGTTCTTCCGCAACCCGGAGACCTACGCGGTGGTGCGGGAGCGGGTCGTCCCGGCGCTGGCCGCGGTGCCGGCGGGGGCGGCGGTGTGGTCGGCGGGCTGCGCCACGGGCGAGGAGGCGTACACCCTGGCGATTCTGGTCTGCGAGCACGACCCGCGCGCCAGGGTGCGCATCGACGCCACGGATCTCGACCCCGGGGCCCTGGAGGCGACGCGGCAGGCGCGCTACGCCGCGGCGGCGGTGGAGGACGTGCCGCCCGCGCTGCTGGCCCGCTGGTTCTCGCCGGGGCCGCCGTACGCCGTCCGGCCGGAGGCCGCGCGGCTGGTGCGGGCGCTGCGACACGACCTCACGCAGGACCCCGCGCCGGCGCCGCCGTACCACCTGATCGTCTGCCGCAACGTGATCATCTACTTCGACCGGGCCACGCAGGAGCGGCTGTTTCAGGTGTTCCACGACGCACTGGTCCCGGGCGGCTGGCTGCTGCTCGGCAAGGTCGAGGCGCTGTTCGGCGCCGCCCGCGCGCGCTTCACGGTCGAGGACGCGCGGGAGCGGCTGTTCCGGAAGCCGGTGTGAGCGAGATCGTCGTGCGCGTGGCGGACCTCCGGGCGGAGGCGGGGACGGCGGTCCTGGTCACGCTGGGTCTCGGCTCGTGCGTCGCGTGCGTGCTGCACGACGCGGCGGCGGGGGTGGGCGGGATCGCGCACGTGCTGCTCCCGTCCCGCACGCTGGCGCGGGACCGGAGCAACCCGGCGAAGTTCGCGGAGACCGCGATTCCGTTGCTGGTCGAGCGAGCCGTCGCGCTTGGCGCGGTCCGCGAGCGGCTGCGGGCGCGGTTGGTCGGCGGGGCGTCCATGTTCGCGAACGTCGCGGTGCCGGGTGTGGCCCAGATGGGCGAGCGGAACGTGCAGGCGGTGAAGGACGCGCTCAAGGCGGCGCGGGTGCCGGTGACGGCGGCGGACACGGGCGGGGACTACGGCCGATCCGTGTACCTGTTCCTCCCCGGCGGACGCGTCGAGGTCCGGTCGGTGCTGCGTGGCATCCGTGAGCTCTAGCCCCGGCCCGTCGGTGCTGGTCTGCGACGACAGTGCGCTGATGCGGCGCGTGCTGGTGGACCTCATCGAGGCGTCCGGCGAGTTCCGCGTGGCGGGGACGGCGCGCAACGGCCTCGACGCCGTGCGGAAGGTGCACGCGCTTCAGCCGGACCTGGTGACGATGGACATCTCGATGCCGGAGCTCGACGGCATCGGGGCCATCGGCTACATCATGAGCGAGGCGCCGCGGCCGATCGTGGTCGTGAGCGCCCGCGCGGGGCACGACTCGGTCGAGGCGATCCGCGCGCTCGAGCTGGGTGCCGTGGACCTGGTCGAGAAGCCCGAGGGGGCGGGGCGCGAGGCGGTGGCGGCGATCGGCGAGCGGCTCCTCGCGGCGCTGCGGGCGGCGGCCGCGGCCGACCGGGCCCGGCTGCGCCAGGCCGGCCGGCCGCAGCCGCGTCCCGCCCGCGCCGCAGCGGAACCGCGCGCCGCCCGCCTCGCCCTCGCGGTGGCCGCCTCGACCGGCGGCCCCCGCGCGCTCGCGGAGGTGCTGCCCGCGCTGCCCGCCGGGCTGGATGCGGCGGTGCTCGTCGTCCAGCACATGCCGCGCGGCTTCACGCGCAGCTTCGCCGATCGCCTCGACACGCTCTGCGCCCTGCGCGTCGTGGAGGCCGGGGAGGGCGCCGTGCCGTGCGCCGACACGATCTACATCGCGCCCGGCGACCGGCACATGCGGGTGGCGGACGACCATGGACCCCGCATCACCCTCTCGGACGAACCGGCGGTGTGGGGGGTGCGGCCGGCCGCCGACCCCCTGTTCCGGTCCGTCGCCGCCGTGTACGGGCCGCGCGCCGTCGGTGTGGTGCTGACCGGGATGGGGCGCGACGGCGCGGAGGGACTGGTCGCCCTGCGGTCGGCGGGCGCGACGACGTTCGTGCAGGACCGTGCGACATCGGTCGTCCACGGGATGCCGCAGGCCGCCCTCCAGGCGGGCGGCGCCCGCGAGGAAGTGCCGCTGGAGCGCGTGGCTGAGCGCGCGGCCGCAGCCCTCCAACGGCTCGGCGCGGCGCCGGCGTGAGCGGGCGGTTCCTGGTGGTGCGCGCGGGAGGGGAGCGCGTCGGGCTCGACCTCGCCGCCGTCCGCGAGGTCATCGAGCTGCCGGCCGCGCCGCAGCCGGTCCCCGCCCGGGCGCCGGCGCTGCGCGGCGTCGTCCCGCGGCGCGGGCGGTACTGCGTGCTGCTCCACCTCGGCGCGTTGCTAACCGGCACGGCCGCGCCGGAGGCTCCCGGGGACACCGCCGTCGTGGTCGAGCTGGACGGCGTGCCGGTGGCCCTCGAAGTGGACGACGTCGAGGCGGTCGTGGACCGCGGGGCCGAGCGCGTCGGCGCGGGCCCCACCGCCTGGGCTACCGGCGTCTGGCGCGTGGGGCGCGAACTGGTGACCGCGCTGGACCTGGACGCGCTGGCGGAGCGGGTGCGGCGACAGGAGGCTGGCGATGGCGCAGGGTGACGACGTCCAGGTCGTGGTGTTCCGCGTCGGCGGGCACGAGTTCGCCTTCAGCGTGTTCCACGTGCAGCGAGTGCTGCGCTACGAGGCGCCGGCGCCGCTGCCGCGCTCGCCGGCGTTTCTGGAGGGGGTCATCCGCGTCGGGGAGGCCGTGGTGCCGGTCATCGACCTGCGGCGCCGTTTCGAGCTGCCGGGCGTCACGGCGGGCGCGGCGACGCGGACGCTGGTGCTGGAGGCCGACGGCCTCACCGTGGGCGCCGTCGTGGACGAAGTGGTCGAGGTGCTGCGCGTCGGCGCCGAGGCCGTGACGCCGCCGCCGGCGGTGGTGCGCGGGCTCGCGGCCGAGTACATCCAAGGGATCATCACCGCCGGCGAGCGCACCGTCGTGCTGCTGCACACGGCGCGGCTGCTGACGTCGGCCGAGCGCATCGCGCTCGAGGCCGTTCATCCGGAGCGCAACAATGGCTGAGGACATGGTCGCCGCGCTGCGCGCGCGGTACCAGGCGGTGAGCGCGGCGCTCGAGGCCGCACGCGCCCCGGCGGAGCTGGACGCCTGCAAGCGGGACATCATCGCGCTGTTCAAGCAGGCGGACGGGCTCGTCACCGAGTTGACCGCTCTGCGGGACGACATCCGGCCGCTGGTGGACCGCTACAAGCAGCTGGCGGCCTCCACGAAGTCGGCCTCGGCGCCGGAGCTGGGCGAGAAGCCGGTCATCCACGCCGACCACATCGGCGCCTCGACGTTCATCGAGAAGGGGTGGAGCCTGCTCTCGCTCGGCGACTACGCGGGCGCCATTCAGGCGCTGAGCCGCGCGCTCGAGCTCTCGCCGTCCGACGCGCAGGCCGAGTCGCTGCTCGGCTGGGCGCAGATGCTGAAAGAGGACTACGACGACGCGCTGCTCACCTTCCAGAAGGTGCTGATGCGCGACCCGGCCAACTCGCTGGCGCGGATCAACGTCGGGTACATTTGCCTCAAGAAACGGATCTTCGGGGAGGCGATCGAGCACCTCTCGAAGGCCATCCGGATGGCCAACGACAAGAAGGCCACGCTCTACGCCCACTACTACCTGGGTCTGGTCTACCTCGAGCGGGAGATGTTCGAGGACGCCGAGACGTTCTTCCGCAAGACGCTGGAGCTGGGGCCGAACCTGATCGAGGCGTACTACCAGATGGGGCGCGCGCAGTGGTTCGCGGGGGAAGCGGAGGGGGCGAAGGCGACCTGGGCCGCCGGCTTCCAAGCGAACAAGTTCAACCCGTGGGGTAAGAAGTGCAGGGAGGTGCTCGCCGCCGTGGAGGCGGGCGGCACGCCGCCGCCGGCCGGCGACGGCGATGCTTGACCGAGCTTTCGGGCAGGGGTAAACTCAATGTCTGTGCAGAGTTCCGGCCCACAGTCGCGGCTCCGATTCGGCGCCCTCAACCTGGCCCTGATGGGCGGAGCGGGGGCGGCGCTGGTCGCGGGGTACGCCCTGCTCGCCCGGGGCTCGACGACCGCGGCGCCCGTGCTCCTGGTCCTGGGCTACTGCGTGCTGCTGCCGCTCGGTCTGATCCTGAAGGGTGCGCCGGGCGAATAGCTCAGCTGGTCCAGAGCGCCTGCCTTACACGCAGGAAGTCGGGGGTTCGAGTCCCTCTTCGCCCACTGTCGCCGGCCCGTGCCGGCGGCCGGCAGACGAATCTCGGAGGGTGGTGCATGAATCGGCGTTCGGTTGACCTGACCCTGGTCCGGCGCGCGGCCGTCCTGGCCGCGGCGACGGCGCTCCTGGCGGCAGCCCCGGCCGCTGCCCAGCTGGCCCGCCCGCGCATCGCCGCGCCGGACGCGCCGAAGCTGCTCGTGGTGCCGTTCCAGCGCGAGCACGCCGACTCCGCCATGAGCCTGCTGATCGCCGACGGGCTGCGCGACCGGATGCGCACCGCGCACCTGACGCGCTTCAACACGATCCAGCGGAACATCATGAACGAGAACCTGGTCCAGTCCGGGTTCCCCACCGACGTCCCGCTGGACAACACCGTCGAGCGGCAGCTCGCCCGGTTCTTGAACGTGCGCTTCCTCGTGGAGGGGACGCTGATCCGTCGGAGCGCCGACTCGCTCCTGGTGGTCGCCCGCCTGGAGGAGAACGTGCAGACCCGGCCGCAGAGCGTTACCGCGAGCGTCGTCGTCACCCGGGCGCGCGCCGGCACCGCCACCGGCGCGGAGCTGGCGAACCGGCTGGTGGACGGGTTCCGCTCCTTCGATGACGTCATGGAGTGCCGCCGGGCGGTGGAGCAGCAGAACTGGGCGCGCGCGGTGCAGAAGGTGAACGACGCGCTGCGCGACTACCCGAGTTCCTCGGCGGCGTACCTCTGCCTCGCGGACGTCAAGCGCGGCCAGAGCGCGCCCCAGGACACGCTCCTCGCGGTGCTGACCCGCGCCGCCGAGGTGGACTCGCTCAACTCCCTGGTGCTGCGCCAGCTGGCGCGCATCTACGAGGACCGCAGCGACACGACGGCGCTGCTCGGCGCCCTGCGGCGCATCCTCCGCCTCGACGTGCAGGAGAACGACCTGCGCATCGGGACGGCACGCCTCTTCGCCGCGAAGGGGATGATCGACAGCGCGGCGGCGGTGCTCGACGAGGGGCTGGCCGAGAACCCGAACTCGGCGGCGCTGCTGAACGCGAAGGCCGTGGCACTCGCGGCCGGCAACCGCTGGACCGACGCCGTGGACGCGATGGAGCACGTCGCCGAGGTGGACTCGATGCTCATCGACTCGGCGTACGCGTTCCGGATGACCAACTATCTCCTGGCCATCCCGGACTCGGCGCGCTACCTGACCTGGCTGCGGATCATCACGGAGCGGTTGCCGCTCCAGCCGAACTACTGGTACTCGCTCGGCGAGGTTCTGTACATCCGCGGCGACACGGCGGGCGCGGTGCGCGCGGCCGGCCAGTACCTGCAGCTGCGCCCGCAGGACGTCCGCGGCCACCTGGCGGCCGCCCGCTACGAGCTCGGCGCCAGGATGTACGATTCGGCCCTCGCGCACCTCGCGATCGCGCGGCAGGACTCCTCCGCGCGGCCGTTCGCCGCACCGCTCTACCTCCAGGCCGGCCTCCAGTCATACCGGGACTCGGCCTGGGCCACGGCAATCGAGCGGCTCACCCTCGCCAGGGAGTACGCGCAGGGCGGGGCCGTCGTGCCCGCCGCGTTCTTCCTGGGGCTGTCCCAGGTGCAACTGGGCGTGCGGGTGGACAACGAGGCCCAGACCGGCCGCAACTGCGACGCGGCGCGCCGCGCCCAGGAGCTCTGGCAGGGGGCCGAGCAGAACATCATCGCCGGCGCGGCGTTCAACCGCGAGGCGGCCAACAACCTGCTGAGCCAGGTCATCCCCGCGTACAAGCAGCGTGCGGACGCGATGACGCAGCAGTACTGCCGCTGAGGGAGCTTGTAGGGGCCGCGCGGGGTTCCTATATTGCAAGGCTTCCTGCGGGGGGCTGTAGCTCAGCTGGTTAGAGTGCCGGTCTGTCACACCGGAGGTCGCGGGTTCGAGCCCCGTCAGCCCCGTCACGACGCCCCGCCTGCGTGCGCAGGCGGGGCGTCGCGCGTGAGGGGGGATGGGTGATGGGTGAAGGGTTCGTGCACATGCCCGTGCTCCGCGACGAGGTCGTCCGCCTCCTCGCGGGCTGCCGGCGCGTCCTCGATGGCACCGCCGGGGCGGGCGGGCACGCGGAGGCGCTGGTGGAGGCGGGCGCGCAGGTCCTCGCCCTCGATCGTGACCCCGACGCGGTCCGGGCGGCGCGGCGGCGGCTCGCCGGCCGGGCCACGGTGCTGCTCCTCGACTTCGCCCTCGCCGCCGAGGACATCGCGGTCCGCGATTTCGCCCCCGACGGCGTGCTCCTCGACTTGGGCGTCTCGTCGCCCCAGCTCGACGACCCCGCGCGCGGCTTCACCTTCCGTCCCGGCGCACCCCTCGATATGCGGATGAGCGGCGCCGGGATGACGGCGGCCGAGTGGCTCAACACCGTGGAGGAGGCCGCGCTCGCCGCCGCGTTCCGCGACTTCGGCGACGAGCCCCGCGCCCGCGCGCTCGCCCGACAGGTCGTCCGGCGGCGCGCCACCCGACCGCTCGCGGTCAGCGACGACCTCGTGGGGGCCGTCCGCGCGGCGCTCGGCCCCCGCAGCGGCCCCGCCGACTTCGCGCGCCTCTTCCAGGCGGTGCGAATCGCGGTCAACGGCGAGCTCGAGCGCCTCGACACCGCGCTCCCCGCGCTCCGCGACCTGCTCGCGCCCGGCGGCACGCTGGCCGTGATCAGCTATCATTCGGGCGAGGACCGCCTGGTGAAGCGCCACTTCCGTGAATGGGCGCGCTCGTGCGTCTGCCCGCCCGCCCAGCCCGTCTGCACCTGCCGCGGACGGCCGCTCGGCCGTGCCGTGACCCGGCGGCCGGTCGAGGCGGGGGAGGCCGAGGTGGCGGCCAACCCGCGGGCCCGGAGCGCGAGACTGCGGGCCTTCCGCGCGGCGCCGGCGTGAGCACCGGCGGCCTGCGCGGGCGCCACTGGGTGGCGCTGTGGCTCGCCGCCTTCCTCGCGGCGGCGCTGCTCGTGGTCTGGCGTCAGAGCGCCGCGCTCGCGGCGGCCCGCGAGCTGCAGGCGCTCCAGAAGGCCCGGGGCGCGCTGGAGGTGTCCCGCTCGGCCGTCATCACCGACATCCATCGCGCGCGCAGCCGCGGCGTGCTGGTCCCGCTCGCGGAGCGGCAGCTGGGGCTGCGCTTGCCTCAGGACTCAGAAATCACGATCCTGCAGGACCCGCGTCCCCGCTGACCGTGCCGAGACCGCCGTCGCGCCTCTCCCTCATCGCCCTGGGCTTCGGCCTCGCGGCGCTCGCCGTCACGGTGCGGGCGGCGCAGCTCCAGCTGGTGCAGCACGAGGCGTGGCGGCGGCGCGCGGCCGCGCAGCAGACCCGGCGCGTCGAGCTCCCGGCCCGCCGCGGCACCATCTACGACCGCAACGGGGTGGCCCTCGCGCTCAGCCAGGAGTCGTTCGCCGTCGGCGTCGCGCCCCGGGACCTGGCCGACCCGGTGCGCGCGGCCGGCCCGATCGCCCGTGCGGTGGGGCGTTCCCCCGAGGAGGTGGCGCGCGTGCTGCGCTCGGAGCGCGTCTGGGCCGAGTGGCCGGGGCCCTTCGCCTGGACGGCCGTCGCCCCGCTGCGCGACGTGCGCGGCGTGCACCTGGCGCGGCGGCTGCGCCGCTTCTACCCCCGCGCGGAGCTGGCGCCGCGGCTGCTGGGCCGCGTGGACGCCGAGGGACGCGGCGCCAGCGGCCTGGAGCGCGCGCTCGACTCGGTGCTCACCGGCCGGCCGGGCAGCGCCGAGATGCTGCGCGACCACAACGGCCGCACCTACCCGTCGCCCTCCCGGCCCGCCGTGGAGCCCGTGGACGGCGCCGACGTGATCCTCACCCTGGACGCGGAGCTCCAGGAGATCGCCGAGCGCGCCCTGCACCAGGCGGTGGCGGACGCGCACGCCGCGGGCGGCGACGTCGTCATCCTCCAGCCGCGCACTGGAGAGGTGCTCGCGCTCGCATCGGTGCGCCGGGGCGGCCCGGGCGCGGTCGGGGCGATCGCCGACCCGTACGAGCCGGGCTCGACGGCGAAGGTGTTCACGGCGGCCGCGCTGCTGCGCGCCGGGAAGGCCGCGCCGGACGACACCGTGGACACCGGGCAAGGGACGTGGACGGTGAACGGCCGGACCATCCACGACACGCACCGCGCCGGCGTGCTCACGCTGGCCGACGTCATCCGCTACTCCAGCAACATCGGCATCGCGAAGCTCGGGGCGCGCCTGACCGCCGTCGAGCAGTACGAGGCACTGCGCGACTTCGGCTTCGGCACGCCGACCGGCATCGAATTCCCCGGCGAGGCCCCGGGGCGGCTGCGCCACCCTCGCCGCTGGACGCAGGAGAGCCCGGCGAGCCTCGCGATGGGCTACGAGCTGGCGGTCACGCCGCTCCAGCTCGCCGCCGCCTACGCGGCCTTCGCGAACCACGGAGTGTTGCTCGAGCCCGTTCTGGTGCGGGAGGTGCGGCGCTCCGATGGCGGCGTACGCTGGCGCCACGTGCCGCGGCCGGTGCGCCGCGTCGTGAGCGGCGACGTGGCCGCCCAGCTGGCCGCGATGCTGCGGGGCGTCGTCGAGGAGGGGACGGGACGCCGCGCCGCGCTCGGGACGTACCAGCTGGCGGGGAAGACGGGCACGGCGCGCCGCACCGTCGGCGGGCGTTACGAGGCTGGCCGCTACACGGCGAGCTTCGTGGGGCTGTTCCCGGCCGTGGACCCGCAGCTGGTGCTGCTCGTCAAGATCGACGACCCCGAGGGCGACTACTTCGGCGGCCAGACCGCCGCGCCGGTCACCCGGACGATCCTCGAGGCGGCGCTGGCGACGCCGGCGGTGGCGCTCGACCGGCGACGGCTCTCTCGGCGCCGCGCGCCGGAGGCGCCGGCGCCCGCGGCCGGGACCGAGCCGGCGGCCGCCGTCGTGGAGTGGCCGCCGCGACCGGGTGGGGACTCCCTCGAGGGCGGCTCGCGGGCGGTCCCGGACGTCGCGGGGCTCGGGCTGCGCGAGGCGGTGCGCACGCTCCACCGCGCGGGCTTCCGCGTGCGGCTCGACGGCTGGGGGAGTGCGGCGGGCACCGCGCCGGCGGCCGGCACCGACGTCCCACCCGGGACCATCGTGCGGCTGCGCGGCTCGGAGGGGACGCGTGCGCTCTGAGGCCCTGCGCGGGCGCCTGGCGGCGGCCGGCCTCCTGGCTGCGTGGCCGGACGGGATGCCCGCAGCGTTCGCCGACGTCACGGCCGACAGCCGCCAGGTGCGGCCCGGGGCGCTGTTCGCGGCGTGGGCGGGCACGGCGACCGACGCGCATGACTTCCTGGGCGCGGCGCGTGAGGCCGGCGCCGCGGCGGCGCTCGTCGAGCGCGCGGTCCTGGACGTGCCGCTCCCGCAGGTCGTGGTCACCAACGGCCGGCGGGCGGCTGCGGTGGCGGCGGCGCTCTGTTGCGACGATCCGGCCGCGGTGCTCCGCCTGGTCGCGGTCACGGGCACGAACGGCAAGACCACGTCCGTGCACCTGCTGCGGCACCTCCTCGGCGCCGACGCGCCGGCCGGCTCGATCGGGACGCTCGGGGCGGTGGACGGGACGGGGCGGGTCATCCCCGGCACGGAAGCGCTGACGACGCCGGGGCCGGTGGAACTCCAGCGCACGCTGGCGCGGCTGCGCGAGGATGGCGTGCGCACCGTCGCCATGGAGGCCTCGAGCCACAGCCTCCACCAGGACCGGCTCTACGGCCTGCGTTTCCACGCGGCCGTGTACACGAATTTCACGCGCGACCACCTCGACTACCACGCGACGGAGGCGGCGTACCTGGAGGCGAAGCTGTCGCTCTCGACGTACCTCGCCGCGGGCGGCGTGGAGGTCGTGCACGCCGACGACCCGGCGTGGCGCGCGCTGCCGCCGCACACGCCGCGCGTCACCTTCAGCGCGCGCGGCGCCGCCGACGTGCGCGCCGACGCCGTTGCGGGGGACGCGGCCGGGACGCGGTTCACGCTCCACCACGGCGCGCGCGCGGCGGCGGTGGCGCTGCCGCTGCTCGGGGCGTTCAACGTGGAGAACGCGGTCGGCGCGGCCGCGGCCGCCCTGGCGCTCGGCGTGCCGCTCGAGGTGGTCGCCGAGCGGCTCGGGACGGCCTCGCAGGTCCCGGGGCGGATGGAACGCCTCACCACGACGCCGTGCCCGGTGCTGCGCGACTACGCGCACACGCCGGACGCGCTGGAGCGCGCCATCACCGCGCTCCGCCCGCTCACCGGCGGCCGACTGATCGTCGTCTTCGGCTGCGGCGGCGACCGCGACCGCGGCAAGCGGCCGGTGATGGGCGGCATCGCTGCCCGGCTGGCGGACCTGCCCATCGTCACCTCGGACAACCCGCGAACCGAGGACCCGGACCGCATCCTCGACGACATCGAGGAGGGAATGGGGGAGACGCCCCATCTGCGCATCGTGAACCGCCGCAAGGCGATTCACCGGGCCATCGCCATCGCCCGCCCCGACGACACCGTTCTGCTCGCCGGGAAGGGGCACGAGACCTACCAGGTCGTCGGCCGCGACAAGCTCCCCTTCGACGAAGGGATGATCGTGGCCGAGGCCGTCGCCGCGACCGTCCGATGACCGACTTCGCCTGGAACGCCGCCCGCGTCACCGAAGCGCTCGGCTTCCCGCCCGCCGCCTGGCAGCACGCCTACACCGGCATCTCCACCGACACGCGGTCGCTGAAGGAAGGCGAGCTGTTCGTCGCGCTCAAGGGTGAGCGCTTCGACGGGCACGACTACCTGGGCGACGCGCGGATGCTCGGCGTGGGTGGCGTTGTGGTGCAGGAGGGGACGCCGCGCTGGCCGGGGTTCGACTGGTTCGAGGTCCCGGACACGCTGCTGGCGTACGGGCAGCTGGCCCGGTATCGGCGGGAGCGCTTCGGCGGTCCGGTGGTGGCGATCACGGGCACCAACGGGAAGACGAGCACCAGGGAGCTGACGGCCGCGGCCCTCGCCCCGCGCTTCGCGGTGCACAAGTCGGTGCGCAACCTGAACAACTTGGTCGGCGTGCCACTCACGGTGCTGTCCGCCCCGGTCGAGGCGGGGGCGATGGTGGTCGAGTGCGGTGCGAGCCTCCGCGGGGAGCTGGCCCGCCTGCGCGAGGTCGTGCGGCCCGACGTGGCGGTCGTCACGAACGTGGAGCGGGGGCACCTGGAGGGGTTCGGCTCCCGCGAGGCCGTGCAGGAGGAGAAGGTCTCGCTGCTGGTGGACGCGCCCACGGCCGTGGTGGGGACGGACCCCGCCGGCCTCGCCGCCGCCGCGCGGGGCGTTGCGCGGCGGGTCATCACGGCCGGCCCGGCGGCCGAATGGACCGCCGAGGACGTGCAGGTGGACGCGGAGGGTCGGCCGACGTTCACGGTGCGCGGGGTCAGGGTGGCGCTTCCGCTGCGCGGCCGGCACATGGTGGGGAACGCGCTGATCGCCCTCGCGGTCGCGGATACGCTCGGCGTCCCGCTGGCGGAGGCGGCCGCGGCGTTCGGCGAGGTGCAGCTCCCCGCCGGGCGCTCCGAGGTCGTGACGTGGGACGGGATGACGGTCATCCATGACTGCTACAACGCCAACCCCGCGTCGCTGCGCGCGGCGCTGGACCTGCTGGCCGCGGTGCGCGGGAGCCGCCGCACCGTGATCGTGGTGGGGACGATGCGGGAGCTGGGCGCCGAGTCGGAGGGGCTCCACCGCGAGGCCGCCGAGGCGATCCTGGCGGCGCGGCCCGACGTCGTCGCCGCCGTAGGGGCGTTCGTGCCGGCGTTCGCCGCGCTGGGCGCGGCGGCGCGCGAGGCGGTGCGGGCGACCGGGGAGACGCCGGCCGACATCGCGCCCGCGCTCAGGGATCTGCTGCGCGAGGGGGACGTGGTGCTCCTCAAGGCCTCGCGCGGCGTCGCGCTCGAACAGCTGATCCCGCAGCTCTGGCCCGGTCACGCGACGGGGGAGGTTCACTAGGTGCTCTATCACCTGCTGCACCCGTACGCGGCCAGCGTGGACCTCGCCAACCTGGTCAGCTACATCTCGTTCCGCGCCGGCGCGGCCACGGTCACGGCCCTGCTGCTGGCGTTCCTCGTCGGGCCCGCGATCGTCGAACGGCTGCGCGCGCACAAGATCGGGCAGATCGTTCGCAGCGAAGGGCCGTCCACCCATCACGGCAAGCGCGGCACGCCGACGATGGGCGGCCTCATCATCGTCGTGGCCACCGTCGTCCCCACGCTCCTGTGGGCGCGGCTGGACAACCGCTTCGTCATCATCGCGCTGTTCGCGATCGTGTGGATGGGGGCGATCGGGTTCACGGATGACTGGCTGAAGGTGGTGCAGCACCGTTCGCGCGGGCTGGTGGCGCGCTACAAGCTGCTCGGGCAGATCGTTTTCGGCGTGGTGCTCGGCACGATCCTCCTCGGCTGGCCGTGGGAGGGGACGGTGCTTCCCGCCACCGCCACCACGCTGCCGTTCTTCAAGTACGTGTACGTCGTCCTCGCGTGGCCGGTGTACATCGCGTTCGTCACCCTCGTCGTCACGGGCAGTTCGAACGCGGTGAACCTCACCGACGGCCTGGACGGGCTGGCGGCGGGGCTCAGCGCCATCGCCGCGGTCACGTTCGCGGCGTTCGCGTACGTCTTCGGCCGGACCGACACCTCGGAGTACCTCAAGGTCTTCTACCTGCCGGGGGCCGGCGAGCTGGCGATCTTCTGCGCGGCGCTGCTCGGCGCGTGCATCGGATTCCTGTGGTACAACGCCTACCCCGCCCAGGTCTTCATGGGGGACACCGGCTCGCTCGCGATCGGCGGGGCGCTCGGAACGGTGGCGATCCTCCTCAAGGCCGAGTTCCTCTTGCTGCTGGTCGGCGCCGTCTTCGCCGCCGAGACGGTCTCGGTGATGCTCCAGACGACGGTGTTCAAGGTCCGGATGCGGCGTCGCGGCCGCGAGTACGCTCAGCAGCATCGCGTCTTCCGGATGGCGCCGCTGCACCACCACTTCGAGCAGCTGGGGTGGCACGAGAGCACGGTCGTGACGCGGTTCTACATCCTCGGCATCCTGTGCGCGCTGCTGGCGCTCGCCACGCTGAAGGTGCGGTGATCCCCGACGCGTGGCGCCGGGGTGAGGTGGCGGTGGTGGGCCTCGCGAAGAGCGGCGTCGCCGCCGCGCGGCTGCTGCGCCGGCTCGGGTGCGCCGTGTACGCGTCGGACGTGAAGGCGGACGCGGCGCTTCAGCCGGCGGCCGCCGCGCTGCGGGTTGAGGGATGCGCGGTGGACCTCGGCGGCCACGACCTCGCGCGGCTGGCGCGGTGCGCCGCGGTGGTGCTCTCGCCGGGGGTCCCCCCCGAGGCGGAGCCCGTGCGGGCGGCGCGCGCGGCGCTCGTGCCGGTGGTGGCCGAGCTGGACCTCGCGGCGCGCTGCCTCCCGCGGACGCACCTCATCGTGGTCACGGGCACGAAGGGGAAGTCCACAACGGCGGCGCTCGTCGCCCGGATGCTCGCCGAGGCGGGGATGGGGCCGGCCGACGCGGCGGGGAACATCGGCACGCCGCTCGCCGAGGTCGCGCTCCGGGGCGAGGCTCCCGCCTGGCTCGCGGTGGAGGCGTCCTCGTTCCAGCTGCACGATGCGCCCGACCTCGCGCCGGACGTCGGGGTGCTCACCAACCTCTCCCCCGACCACCTCGACCGCTACCCGTCGGTCGAGCGCTATTACGCGGACAAGGCGCTGCTTTTCAGGAACGCCGGCCCAGCGAGCCGCTGGGTCTCCAACGGCGAGGATGCGGCGGTGGCGGCGATGGTGCAGGGCGTAGCCGGGACCCACGAGCGCTTCGCGCTGGACATCCGCCGGGCCGACGCCTGGTACGACCGGCGGGCGGGGTGGCTGATCGTGCGCGGCATCCCGCTGGTGCGGCGCGCGGACCTCCAGTTGCTGGGGGATCACAACGTCGCCAACGCGCTCGCCGCCGCGTTGGCGCTGCCGCGCGAGACCGACCGCGACGCCATCGCCCGCGCCATGCGGGGTTTCCGTGCGCTAGCGCATCGGCTGGAGCCGGTGCGCGAGCTGGACGGCGTGCTGTGGGTGAACGACTCGAAGTCCACCACCGTGGCGTCCACCATGTCGGCGGTGCGGGCGCTCGGCCGGCCGGCGGTGCTGCTGGTGGGCGGGAAGGACAAGGGCGGCGACTTCGGGGACCTCGCCGCGGTGCTCGCCGGGGCGCGCGGCGTCATCGCGTACGGCGATGCGGGCGCGCGGGTGTTCCGGGAGCTCGAGGGCAGGGTCCCCGTGGTCCGCGAGGGGCACGACTTCACAGCCGTAGTGGCGCGGGCCCGCGCGATGGCGCAGCCGGGCGATGCCGTCCTCCTCAGCCCGGCCTGCTCGAGCTTCGACATGTTCGCGAGCGCCGAGGACCGCGGCCGGCAGTTTCGGCGCCTCGTGGAGGAGTTGTAGATGGCCCGCCGCGAGTTCGTGCTGGGGTGGGAGGCCCGCGCGCTGGTCATCATCACGGCGACGCTCGTCGTCTTCGGGCTCGCGGCGGTGTACAGCGCCTCGGCGGTCACGGTCGAGAGCGGCCGGCCGCTGGGGAGCGCGCGGATGTGGGATCAGGCGCTCGGCGCGGTCGTCGGCACGGCGCTCGCACTCGTCGTCTCGCGGCTCAACCTGGACCGGCTGCGCCAGCTGGCCTGGCCCCTGGTCGGGGTCGCGGCGCTGCTACTGCTTATCCTGGTGCTGCCGTTCACGCACGCCATCGCGCCGCCGCAGGGCGGGGCGCGGCGCTGGCTGCGGCTGGGTCTCTCCATCCAGGTCTCAGAGATCGCCAAGCTCGCCGTGGTCATCTGGACGGCGATGCTGTGCGCGAAGAAGGGCGCCGAGGTCCGCCGCCTGCGGCGCGGCCTCCTGCCGGTGATGACCATCGTCGGCCCGCTGGCCTTCCTCATCCTCATCGAGCCCGACCTCTCCGTTGCGGTGACCGTGGTCTTCCTGGCGCTGGTGGTGCTGTTCGCGTCGGGGGCGCGCGTCGGGCACTTCGTGCTGCTGGGCGCCGTCGGGCTGCTGGCGCTACGCTGGCAAGTCGAGCGGGTCGAGTACCAGTTCGACCGCATCGTCGCGTTCCTGAACCCGGCCGCCGCCGGCTCCGGCCTGACATACCAGCAGACGCAGTCGCTCATCGGCGTCGGCTCCGGCGGGCTGGTCGGCGTGGGCTTCGGGCACGGCCAGCAGAAGCTGGGCTTCCTCCCGGTGGCCTACAGCGACTTTGTCTTCGCCACCATCGCCGAGGAGTGGGGGTTCATCGGCGTAGTGCTCATCGTGGCGCTGTTCCTCGCGTTCGTGGTCGTGGGGCTGCGGCTTGCCCGTCAGGCCGGCGACCCGTTCCGGCAGCTTCTGGGGGTCGGCTGCGTGGCCATGATCGGGCTCGACGCCTTCCAACACATGGCGGTGACCGTCGGGCTGGTGCCCACGACGGGGTTGGTTCTCCCGTTCATCTCCCACGGCCGCACGGGGCTGGTGATCGCCCTGGTCGCCACGGGCCTGCTTATCAACCTCGGCACCCGGCGCCGGCCGGCCCTCGTCACATGACCGTCGTCGTCTTCGCCGGCGGTGGGACCGGCGGGCACCTCATGCCGGCCCTCGCGATCGCCGACGCGATGGTGGAGGAGGACCACCGCATCGAGCCATACTTCGTCGGGAGCCGGCGCGGCGTCGAGGCGCAGGTCCTCCCGGCCCGGCCCTGGCGCCATACGCTGCTGCCGCTCGAACCCCTGTACCGGCAGCGCTGGTGGCGGAACGCGCGGCTCGCGGTCCAACTCGTGCGGTCGCTGAGGGGGATCCGGCGCGTGCTCCGACGGGAGCGCCCCGCACTCGTGATGGGGACGGGCGGCTACGTGTCCGGCCCGACCGTCTGGGCGGCCCAGCAGGCCGGCATCCCCACCGTGCTCCAAGAGCAGAACGCCTACCCGGGGTTCGCCACGCGCCGCCTGGCGCGGGGCGCACGCCAGGTCCATCTCGGATTCCCCGAGGCGGAGCGGTTCCTGAAGGCCGGCGAGCGCACGCGCGTCTTCGTCACAGGCAACCCCATACCCCAGCCCCCGGCTCCCAGACCCCCCCGGCCGTCGGCAAAGGCCACCCTCGGCTTCGCCCCCGACCGCCCCCTCGTGCTGGTCGTGGGCGGGAGCCAGGGTGCACTCGCCTTGAACGAGGCGGTGGCTGCGGCGCTCCGCGGCGGGCTCTGGCCAGTCGGCGTGCAGCTCCTCTGGCAGACGGGCGTCCGGACGCACGAGCGGTTCGCCGCCCTGGCGTCGGACGCCGTGAGCGTGAGGGCATTCCTCGACCCCATCGCCGACGCGTACGCGGCCGCAGACCTGGTGGTCGGGAGGGCCGGGGCGATGACCTTGGCCGAGCTGGCCGCGTGGGGGTTGCCCGCCATCCTGGTTCCGCTTCCCACCGCCGCCGCGAACCACCAGCTCGTCAACGCCCGTGCGCTGGCCGGGGCCGGAGCAGCCGTCCTGCTGGAACAGCAGCGACTCAGCGCCGAGTCCCTTGCGGCGCAGGTGAACACGGTCATCACCCAGCCGGCCAGATTGGCGGACCTCGCTCGGGCCATTCGGGATCGTGGTCACCCCGACGCTGCCCGGCGCATCGCGCGCGCGGCTCTGGAACTGGTCCAAACGATTTAGTTTCAACTCTTTCGCAAGCGTCGGCACTCCTTTAGATTGGCCGCTTGTCCATGCGGCTGTTCGCGCCCGACGACCAGCGCCCGGTCCACTTCATGGGCGTCGCCGGAGCCGGGATGAGTGCTCTGGCGCTCGTGGCCCGGCGCAGAGGGGTCCAGGTGACCGGCTGTGACCGGGAAGCCGATGGAGGCGGGGCGGCCGCGGTGGCAGATGTGCGACGGGCCGGTGTCCAGGTCCTTGGTGGGCACGACCCAAGCCACGTCGAAGGGGTACGGGGGCTCGTGGTTAGTTCGGCGGTGAGCGCCGAGCACCCCGAGGTCCGCCGGGCCAGAGAACTCGGGGTGCCGGTGGTCCGGCGGGCGGAGGCGCTGGCCGAGGTGGTCGCTCCCGGAGTCGTGGTCGCCGTGGCCGGGACGCACGGGAAGACCACGACGACAGTAATGACCGCCGAGGCCTTGGTCGCCGCTGGGGCAAACCCGACGGCAATTGCTGGCGGGCGTGTGGAATGGTGGGGTGGCAACGCCCTGCTCGGTGGGGACGACCTGTTCGTCGTGGAGGCGGACGAGTACGACAGGTCGTTTCTCGCGCTGAAGCCGCAAGTCGCTGTTATCAATAATGTTGAGGCTGATCATCTCGAGTGCTACGGGAGCATCGGTGCGCTCGAGGAGGCGTTCGCGAGGTTCGCGCATCCGGCTGACCGGGTGATTGTCGGATCGGACGACGGTGGTGCCGCTCGGGTTGCGACGCGAATCCACAGTCCCGTGTGGAAAACCGGGACCGCGCCGGATTCCGACGTCAGGATTGTCGTGGGTAGCCGGGACGAGACGGGATCGGCGGCGACGGTGCACCTGCCGACGGGGCAGGCCGTCCGACTCCAGCTCCGGGTTCCCGGGATGCACAGTGTGAGGAACGCGGCTGCCGCCTTGGCGGTGTGCGCGGCGCTCGGTCTGGACGTCGAGAGAGCGGCGGGGGCGCTCTCGAGGTTT
>CAYLJK010000006.1:0-15954 GCA_964383975.1 uncultured Gemmatimonadales bacterium
CCGCTTCCAGAGCCCGCCGGCGCCGCGGAACGTGGGGACGCCCGACTCCGCGCTCACCCCCGCGCCCGTGACCACCACGATCCGCTCGGCGCCGGCGAGGAGTCGCCGCGCGTCGGCCGCGGCCGCCGCCGCATCCGCCGTCAGCTCAGACGCGGCGCATCTCCCATGGCTCGTTGAGCATCACCGATCGACCCCGCCCCTTCACCAGGTGGAGGTGGTCCACCCACTGGGCCGCGTCCACCCGCGCGCTGGACGTGTGCTGGAAGATGTCGAGGATCCGCACGTCCTTCCCCGTTCATGATCCGCTTGGCCCGCTCGGGATGCCCCGCCCGCGCCATACGCTCGGCGCTCCCCTCGTGCCAGCCCTCGATGTCGTCCGGCGCCGCCTGCCGGATCCCGGCCGTGTCGGCCGGCGACCGGCCGCGCACCGGGAGCGCCGCGCACAGCGCGGCCGCGGCAAGACACAGCACGCGCATCAAGTCCCTCCCTGCCCCGGTGCGGTCGTCGGTCGCACCACGCGGTGGTACGCCACGAGCAGCAGCGTCGTCAGCACGCCCGCCGCCGCCACCACGTACCACATCTGCTCCGGTTGCCGCCTGACCTCCCCGAAGTGGTGCAGCAGCCGTCCCGCCGTCGGGCCGCTCAGCAGGTACCCGATCCCGATGGGCAGGAACGCGTAGCCCATGAACAGCCCCTGCTGCCCGGGCGGTGCCAGCCGGGAGATGTACTCGTAGTAGCGCGGCGCCTGCGTCACCTCGCCGATCGCCAGGACCACCAGCGCCGCGATGATGAAGCCCGTGCCCGTCCCCAGCGTGAGGAACAGCCAGCTCACCGACGAGATCAGCACGCCCGCGATGATCAGCGGGAAGGCCGGCAGCCGCTTCGTCAGCCGGTTCACGAGGATCGTGCAGACGATGACCGTCGTCGCCTCGATGGACAGCAGCGCGTCCACGTTCGCGTTCGGGTCCACGTACGTCCGCACGTAGAGCGGCAGCGAGATGTACTGCTGCCAGAACACCACCCAGAAGCCGGAGAAGACGACCAGGAACGCGACGAAACGCCCGTTGCTCAGCACCAGGACGAGGTTCCGCAGCGCGGCGGCGACGCTCGGCACCACCGGCTCGCCGCCGCGGCCCGGCTCCCGGTAGAACAGGAGCGTGACGACCCCCATGGCCGCGGTGAGCGCCGCGCTGAGGAGGAAGACCACCTGCACGCCGACCTGGTTGCGCACCACCGAGGCCGTCGCCGGCCCGATCGCCGCCCCGATGTTCACCACCGTGTAGTAGATGGAGTAGCCGAGCGACCGCACCGATTCGCTCGCCGCACGCGCCGTCGTCCCCACCACCACCGGCTTGATCACGGCCGGCCCCATCGCCGGCACCAGCATCAGCAGGTGCATCAGCGCGAACAGCGGCAACGCCTCCCGCACCGGCGCCATCCATGCCGACGACAGCGACCCCAGCAGGAAGTTCCCGATGGCGAGGATGAAGAATGCCCCGGCCAGCGTGCGCCGGAACCCGAACCGGTCCGCGAGCGCCCCGCCGACGATCGGCATGAACCACACCACGAAGCCGTAGTAGCCGATCAGCCACGTGGACTGCTCGGCGGACAACCCCAGGTGCTCGTGGAGGAAGATCGCGAGCACCGCCTGCGGCCCGTAGTACGCCAGCCGCTCGAACAGCTCGGTGAAGTTGGCGACCCAGAAAGCGGGCTGGAACCCGTCCCGGATCTCCCGCAGGCGCTGCGTGACGCTCACGCGACCCCTCCGTTCGGCAGGTGGCTCGGTGGATGACCGGCGACGCAGCGGCGCAGGGGCCGGCGGCGGCCGTGGCCTACGTGAAGAGCTCGGGCTGGTTCCTCGGGCCCTCGTCCTCGGCGGGCGGCGACAGGAGCGCCTTAAGCCGCTCCTCCCACCGCTCCACGTCGAAGCGGCCCTCGTTGGCGAGCACGCGCCGCAGCAGCGGCGAGAGTTCGTTGAACGCGTCGAGGAGGTCGCCGACGACGGTGCGCGCCTCCTCCATGCGGAAGATCTCCTCCGGCGCCGTCACCATGTCCTGGAGGATGGCTCGCTCCGACCGCGAGGCGATGAGGGGCTGCGTCCGAGACTGGGCGAAGACCTCGGTCCGCCGGCCCGGGCCCCGTCCCTCCTCGATCGGGTTGAGCCCGACGATCTCGTCCGAGCGCCAGTACTTGCCGTAGCCGAGGTACACCATCCGGCCCGGCTTGATCTCCATCGCCATGCGCCCTCCCTGTGGCCGCCCGGCCTACGACCGGCCCATCCGCTTCTTCAGCTCCTCGAGCTTCGCGTCGGCCTCGGCCTCGCGCGCCGACCGCTCGAGCCGGGACCGGAGCAGCTCCCCCTCGACGTCGGTCTCCGGCCGCGCGCCGCCGGCCGCCCCCACGCTCCCCCACGCCGCCTCGCGCGAGCGGTCCGCCGCCTCGGCCGGCTGCCGCCTCACCGCCTCGGCCAGTTGCGCCGACATCTCGGCGAGGTCCCGCTCGGCCAGCGCCAGCTCCTCGCGCTGCACCGCGACCTTCTGCTCCAGCACGGCCACCCGCTCACGGTGCCGCGCGATGAAGCGCTCCGCCACGGCCACCGTCTCCTGGTCCTCGATCCCGGCCGCCAGGCCGCGCCGCCGCTCGGCCGTCTCCAGCTGCGCGCGCTCCGCCGCCAGCGCCGTCTCGGCCTCGCCGAGCGCCTCCTGCATCGCGCGCACGGCCGCCTTCTGCTCCACGACGGCCTCGCGCATGCGGGCCGTCATCTCCCGCAGGTCGGGCGGCGGCGTCGCGGCTTCCAGGGCGCGCTCCAGCGCGTCACGCAGCCGCTTGAACACTCAGCTCTTTCTCACCGTCTTCGCGTAGAAGGCGCTGGGGCGCTGCCGCGTGCGCCGCGACCGGCACTTCGGGCACGCCGGCGCGCGCCCGGTGTGCGCCGAGATCCGCTCCACGACCGTGAACCGCTTCCCGCACGCCTCGCACTGGTATTCGTACGTCGGCATCGCATGCTCCTCCGTCAGTCATTTCAACTTGCTGCGGCGGGAGGGTCGCGGCAAGCGCGGCCCTTGCGTGGCCCGCCCGCCGCGGTATAGTCGGGACGATGCCCGCCCGTGGCCGCACGAGCGCGCCGGCGCGATGAGCGATCCCGCCGCCGTCCTCGCGGAGATGACCCGCTTCGGACGCGCCCTCACCGGCGCGCTCCGCCGCCAGACCGTCGCCGAGCACACCGTCGAGTGCCTGCAACGGCTCTTCTCCCCCGCCGCAGTATGCGTCGCGCTCACCGCCGACACGCCCGCCCGCCTCACCATCGCCGCTGCGGACGGCTGGACGCCGGTCGGGGCGGCCGACCCGCTCCTCCTCGCCGTCCTCGAGGCGCACGGCCTCGTCCGCACCCAGGACCCGCCGGCCCTGGGGGTCCCGCTCGCCGCCGCCGGCCACACCCTGGGCGTGCTCGCCGTGCGCGGCACCGCCTCCGCCGTCGCCGATCCGGCCGCCGAGCTGATCCTCGGGGCGGTCGCCGCGCAGGCCAGCATCGCCTTCCAGAACACCCGCCTGATCGAGATCCTCGCCGGCGGCAAGCAGGAGTGGGAACAGATGGTGGACGCCATCCGGCCCGCCATCGCCATCGTGGACGATCGCGGGACCATCCGCCGCGCCAACCGCGCGTTCGCCGAACTCGTCGGCTCCCCGGTCACCACCCTCACCGGCCGCCCCTGGCTCATGCTCCTCCCGCCCGCCTGGGCCGACGCCGTGGGCCGCGCCCTCAGCGGCGCCAGCGCCGGCGAGATCCGCTCGGACGACCGCGTCTTCGCCGTGCGGGCCCACGCCGTCGCCGCCGACCCGCGCACCGCGGTCCTCCTCATCGACGACATCACGGAGACCCGCCGGCTGCAGGACCAGCTCATCCAGTCGGAGAAGCTCTCCGCCATCGGCCAGCTCATCGCCGGCGTCGCCCACGAGCTCAACAACCCGCTCGCCTCCGTCCTCGGCTTCGCCGACTTCCTCGCCGAGACCGCCAACCTCCCGCCCCCGCTGGTCGAGCCCGTGCGGGTCATCCAGCACGAGGCGCAGCGCGCCGCCGGGATCGTCAAGAACCTGCTCAGCTTCGCCCGCCGCCAGGACCAGGAGCGCCGCCGCCTCGACCTTGGCCCGGTCCTGTTGCGCACCCTCGCGCTGCTGCGCAACCAGCTCCTCGGGCTGCACGTCGAGCCGAAGCTGGCGGTGGACCCCGACCTGCCGCCCGTGGACGGCAGCCCCAACCAGTTGCAGCAGGTCTTCGTCAACGTCATCAACAACGCGGCCCAGGCGATCGCCACCGCCGGCCGGCCCGGCACCGTCGAGATCCACGCCCGGCGCTGGCTCGACGGCGTCGCCGTGGATATCCGGGACGACGGGCCCGGCATCCCCGAAGCACTCCTCCCCCGCATCTTCGAACCGTTCTTCTCGACCAAGGCGGTGGGCGAGGGCACCGGCCTCGGCCTCTCCATCTCGCAGGGGATCATCCGCGAGCACGGCGGCCGCATCGTCGTGCAGTCCGTGCCGGGAGCAGGCGCCACCTTCACGATCGAGCTGCCCGCCTCCCGCGACGCCGTCGAGGCCGCCCGCCCCGCCGGCACGCCCGCGCCGGCGGGCGCGCGCGTGCTCGTCATCGACGACGAGCCCCACATCCTCCACTACATGCGCGCGACCCTCGAGGCCTGGGGGCACCATGTCGAGACCGCCGGCGACGGCGCCGAGGGGCTGGAGCGCGCCTCGGCCGGCGGGTTCGACCTCATCGTGACGGACGTGCGGATGCCCCGCCTCGGGGGCCGCGAGTTCTACGAACGGCTGCGCGCCGACCGCCCCGAGATGGCGGACCGGGTCGTCTTCGCCACCGGCGACACCGTCCGCGACGACACCCAGACGTTCCTGGAGCGCACGGGGCGACCGTTCCTCCACAAACCGTTCAAACTGGCCGAGCTGCGCAGCACGCTCTCGGCGGCCCTGGAGCAGGCCCGCCGGTGAGGCGGCGAGCGCCCGCACCCGGCCACCGGGGAGCCGGTGGAGGGAGCGCCGCTATCTCCCGGACCCGCCCTCCTCTACTTTCCTGCGGATGATCTACGTCTGCGTGCCGGCCTGGAATGAGGCGCCGACCATCGGCCTCCTCCTCTGGAAGATCCGGCAGCTGTTCACCGCGTTCCCGCGGGAGTACCAGTTCCTCGTCGTCAACGACGGCTCCACCGACGCGACCGAGGAGGTGCTGGCGCCCTACACCCGCGCCCTGCCGGTCACGCTGATCAGCCGGCGGCAGCGGCAGGGGTACGCCGCGAGCCTCGAGACGCTGCTCCGGCTCGCGCTGGAGCGCACCGACCGCCCGCGCCGCGACCTCGCCGTCACCATCCAGGCCGACTTCTCGGAGTCCCCCGACGACATCCCGGAGCTGGTCAAGCGCATCGAGGGCGGCGCCGATCTGGCCATCGCCGGGCTGCGGCACCGCCGCGGTCTGCTCGCCAGGCTCGCGCGCGCGACCCTCGGCGTTCGCGGCGCCGTGACCTGTGTCGGGACGCTGCGCGCCTACCGGCTCGCGACCGTCGAGCGGATGGTGCGGGAGACGGGGTCGGCGCCCCTGGTCACCCGCGCGAACTGGGCGGCGGACGTGGAGCTGCTCGCTCGCGCCGCGCGTCACGCCCGGCGCATCGACTCGGTGAACGCGACAGGCCGCGCCGCCGCGGACGCCAGGCCGCCGCGTGCCCACGCGCTGCGCGAGGGATGGGCGGCGTTCCGCGCGGCGCTCGCCCTGCGCGCCGTCGTCGCGCGCCCTCCGGCGGACGAAAGCCGAGTCCACGAGCCCGTCCCGCCGGCCGACATCGCGGCCGCGCCCGACCGCCGCCCGCCGCGCCGACGGCGGGGCCGCGGGCGCGGGCGCGGCCGCGGGCGCGGGGACCGGCCCGTGCGCTCCCCATCGGCCGCGTGAGACCGCTCGCCGCCGTCGCCGCCGCCGCCGCCGCCGGCCTCGCCCTCGGCGCGGGACCGGCGCGCCCGCAGGGTCCCGACGCGCCGCGGGACTCCCTGCCGTGGCGCGCGGGCGAGCGCCTCGAGTACGGGGTGAAGTTCGGGCTCTTCACCGTCGGACGCGGCTCGCTGGAGGTGCTGGGGCTCGACACCGTGCGGGACGTCGAGTCCTGGCACGTGCGGATGGTCATCCGCGGCGGCGCGCTCGGCTACGACCTGGTGGACACGACGGAGTCGTGGTTCGGCGTGACCGACCTGCTCTCGCGGCGCTTCGTGCGCAACTCGGACGAGGACGGCCGGCAGCGCTCGCGCCACTTCGAGATCCTGCCCGAGTCCGGCTACTACGTGCGCAACGGCACGGACACCGCAGCGACCGTCGCGGAGCCGCTGGACGACGCCTCGTTCTTCTTCTACGTGCGGACGATGTCCCTCGAGGTCGGCGAGACCTACACCATCCCGCGCTACTTCATCCGGGACCGCAACCCCGTCCAACTCCGCGTGCTCGCGCGGCAGACGATCAGCGTCCCGGCCGGCCGGTTCCGCACGATCGTCGTCCGGCCCCTGTTCCGGAGTCGCGGCCTCTTCGGCCAGGGCGGGCAGGCGCTGATCTGGCTCACCGACGACGCCCAGCGCATCCCGGTCCGCATCCGTGGCACCATGCGCGTCGGCACCCTGGAGCTGTCGCTGCGCGCGCGGCGCTGACGCCACTCCCCGGAACGGCAACGGCGAGCCGGGCCGCAGGCCCGGCTCGCCGTTCCAGTTCGATGTCCGGCCGCTAGGCGGCGGGCTTCTGCCCCTTGATCAGCTCGTCCACCTTCCGCGCGGTGGACGGCGAGATGAGCTTCAGCACCCAGTAGACGACGAGGCCGATCAGCGCCAACTTCAACAGGAACCACGCGGCGCTGAAGACGAAACCGATCATGCCGAACGCGAACCGCAGCGCCACCAGCGCGACGATCGCCAGCACCGCAAGACCCAGGATCTTCCGCAACATCGGCACGCCTCCGGCGGCTTGGTGAGGGACCCTACGAAGGTATCCTCCGGACGGTTTCAGGGGAACGCCACGACATGACTCCCGCCTGCGACTGCGTGGTCATCGGTGCCGGCATCGCCGGGGCCGCATCGGCCCGCGCCCTCGCCCGCGCCGGCCGCCGCGTCGTCCTCCTCGGCGCCGAGGAAGCCGGCGCGGCCACCCCGGCGGCCGCGGGGATGCTGGCCCCCCAGATCGAGGCCCATGCCGGCGATCCCATGCTCCCCTTCGCGCTCGCCGCCCGGGAGCGGTGCATGGCGGTGGCACGCGAACTGGCCGCCGCCGGCCACGATACCGGACTCCGCCAGGAGGGCATCGTCCACGTCGCCCTCGACCCGGCCGGCGCGGAGGAACTGCGGCGTCAAGCGGACGCGCAGCGCGCCCTCGGCCTCGAGGCGGCATGGTGGGACCGCGAGGAGCTGGTCCGGCGCCACCCGCACATCGGCGACGAGGCCGCCGGCGCGTCCTTCGCCCCGCGGGACGGCAACCTGGACAACCTCGCGCTCCTGGCGGCACTGCTGGCCGACGCCGAGGCCGCCGGGGCCGCGGTGCGCCGTTCGTCCCCCGCTCTCGAAATCCTCGTCACGGGGAGTCGCGTCGCCGGCGTGCGCACCGCGGCGGGGACGATCAGCGCGCAGACGGTGGTCGTGGCCGCCGGCGCCTGGTCGCCGCGGCTCGCCGGACTGCCGCGCGCCCTCCCGGTCGCGCCGGTGCGAGGACAGATGGCCCTGGCACCGTGGCCCGCGAGAGAGCCCCGCGCCGTCCTCTTCGGCCCGGGGGGCTACATCGTCCCGCGCGGCGAGCACGCGGTCCTCGGCAGCACCATGGAGCACGCCGGCTTCGATCCGGCGACCACCGCCGAGGGGATCGCGCACATCCGCACGACCACGGGGCGAATCCTCCCGCCGCTCCTCACGTTCCCCATCCTGCGCACCTGGGCGGGGCTGCGACCGCTCACGCCGGACACGCGCCCCATCCTCGGCCACGACCCCGACGTCTCCGGCCTGCTCTACAACACCGGCCACGGCCGCAACGGCATCCTGATCGGCCCGCTGACCGGGGACGTCGTCCGCGACCTCGTGGTGCAGGGTGGAACCTCCTGGGACCTGGCCCCGTACGCTGTCAGCAGGTTCACCGCTACCCGGGAGGCGGCCGGATGATGACGCCGCGGTCTCGCGCGGAGCAGGGCACGCACACGCTTCCGTCCGTCTTCCCGCCCTCCCGCTCTCCCGCCTGATGTACACGGCGTGTGCCTTCTGCGCCGGCGGCCTCGGCGGCGACGGGGGCCGGTCGGGACTCGGGGTGGGCCGGCGGTTCGCCTTCGACGAGTGGAAGAGCCGCGCCTGGGTGATCTGCGGGCGCTGCCAGCGCTGGAACCTCACCCCGCTCGACACGCGGCTCGACGTCATCAGCGCGCTGGACCAATGGGCCGCCCAGGGCCGCGTGGCGGCGAGCAGCGCGCAGGTCTCGCTCATCCGCGCCGGCGCCTACGACCTGGTGCGCATCGGCCGCCCGCCGCGCGTCGAGATGGCGACCTGGCGCTACGGCGAGCGCATGAAGGCCCGCCAGCGCGAGAACCTCAAGGTCTACGTCCCCGTGGCCGTCGCGGTCGTCGGCGTCGGCCTCGCCTTCAACGCGGTGGCCGGCGGCGCGATGGGCGGAATGATGGGGCAGATGCACCTCGTCATCCAGGGCATCTCGACCGGTATCATCGGGAACCGGCGGCTCACGGTGGAGCCGCCGCTCTGCGAGCGCTGCGGCAACATCCTCGTCCTGCGCGCCCGCCACCTCGAGAAGGCCCGCCTCACGCGCAGCCGCGAGGCGCCGCTCGCCCTGCTCCTCACCTGCCCGAAGTGCCGGACCGAAGGCGCGCTCCTCGCCGGCCCCGACGCCGAGCTGGCCCTCCGCCAGGGGATGACGTACGTCAACCTCAAGAAGAAGAACGCCTCGAAGAAGAAGGCCGAGGAAGCCGCCCGCACCGTCGAGCGCAGCGGCGGCGCCGAGGCCTACCTGGCCGCCACGGCGGGTGTGGAACCCCGGCTGAAGGACCTGAAGATCGAGCAGGCGGTCGCGCTGGAGATGGCAGTGGACGAGCAGGCGGAGCTGCGCGAGCTGGAGCGCCAGTGGCACGAGGCCGAGGAGATCGCCGCCATCGCCGATGGCCTCATCCCCGATCCGGCGGCCGAGGAGCGACTGCGCCAGCTCCGCAGCGGCGTTCAACCAGAAGGTTGAAGCGCCTAGCCGCCCGCCCCCCGCCCCGCTATCTTGCCCCGTTCCATGTCCGCACCCGTCGAGCTCGTCCAGATCGCCCCGCGCCGCGCGGGGCTGGCCGCGGTGGCGGCCCCGGAGCCGCGCAAGCCTGCCTGGCTGAGGGTGAAGGCGCCAGGGGGCGAGGCCTGGGCGGACGTGCGGCGCCTGATCCGCGACCTCCGGTTGCACACGGTGTGCGAGGAGGCGCGCTGCCCCAACATCGGGGAGTGCTGGGAGCATCGCGCGGCGACGTTCATGATCCTCGGCGACGTGTGCACGCGGAACTGCGCCTACTGCGCCGTCGCGCACGGGACGCCCCAGCCGCTCGACGAGGAGGAGCCCCGCCGCCTCGCGGAGGCCGTGGCCGCGATGGGGATGCGCCACATCGTGGTGACGTCGGTGGACCGCGACGACCTCCCGAACGGTGGCGCGGAGCAGTTCGCGGCGGTGGTGCGGGAGACCCGGCGCCGCGCCCCCGGCACCTCCATCGAACTGCTCATCCCCGACTTCAAGGGAAGTGAGGCGGCCCTTCGCATCGTGGTCGAGGCGAAGCCGGACATCCTGAACCACAACCTCGAGACGGTGGGCCGCCTCTACCGCATCGCGCGGCCCGGCGGCCGCTACGACCGTGCGCTGGAGCTGCTCCGTCGCGCCAAGGCGATGGCCCCGTCGCTGCTCACCAAGTCGGGCCTCATGGTGGGCCTCGGCGAGCAGTGGGACGAGCTCCTGGCCGCTATCCGCGACCTGCGGGAGGCGGGCACCGACATCCTGACCCTCGGACAGTACCTGCGCCCATCGAAGACGCACCTGCCGGTGGCGCGCTTCTACACGCCGGACGAGTTCGGCGCCCTGCGCGACCACGCCCAGGCGCTCGGCTACCGCCACGTGGAGGCGGCGCCCCTCGTCCGCTCCTCGTACCACGCCTGGCAGCAGGCCGAGCGCGCCGGCGCGTCCGCCTGACGGGAGGCCCCGAGGTGAGCCGTCGTCCGACGAAAGACGTCCAACCGGCCGCCGCCGGCCACTCCGCCAGGGTGCTCAAGGGCGAGGATCCCGCGGCGATGCGGCGCCTGCTGCGCGAGATGCTGCTCATCCGTCGCTTCGAGGAGCGGGCGGGGGAGCAGTACGCGCTCGGGAAGATCGGCGGCTTCTGCCACCTCTACATCGGCCAGGAGGCGGTCGCCGTCGGGGCGATGGCCGCGCTGCGGCCGGACGACATCGTGATGACCGCCTACCGCGAGCATGGCCAGGCGCTCGCCCGCGGGATGACGAGCCGGGCCGCGATGGCCGAGCTGTTCGGCAAGGCGACGGGCTGCTCGCGCGGCAAGGGCGGGTCGATGCACCTGTTCGACGCCGAGCGCAACTTCCTCGGCGGGCACGGCATCGTCGCGGGGCAGATCCCGCTCATCACGGGTGCCGCCTTCGCCATCAAGTACCGCGGCGGCGACCAGGTCGCGGTCGGCTTTTTCGGCGAGGCGGCGGTCAACAACGGCGCGTTCCACGAGGCGCTCAACATGGCGGCCCTGTGGAAGCTCCCGGCGCTGTACATCTGCGAGAACAACCGCTACGGCATGGGCACCGCGCTGGAGCGCGCGGCGGCGCTGTGGGACATCGCCGCCCGCACCTGCTCGTACGACATGCCCGGCGAGGTCGTGGACGGCATGGACGTGCTCGCCGTCCGGGACACCGTGCAGCGCGCCGCGAGGCGCGCGCGCGAGAAGTCGGTCCCCACGCTGCTCGAGGTGCGCACCTACCGGTTCATGGGCCACTCGATGTCCGACCCGATCCACGGCCACTACCGGACCAAGGAGGAGGTCGAGCAGCAGAAGCTGCGCGACCCGGTCGTCACCTTCCGCCAGCGGCTCGAGGAGGCCGGGATGCTCGACGCCCCGGCCTGGGAGGCGATGGAGGACGACGTGAACGCCGAGGTGGAGGACGCCATTCGGTTCGCGGACGAGAGTCCCGATCCCGACCCGGCGGAGCTGTTCACCGACGTGCTGCGGGGCGCCTGACGTGCCAACCCTCACCTACCGCGACGCGCTCAACCAGGCACTGCGCGAGGAGATGCAACGGGACCCCCGCGTCTTCCTGATGGGCGAGGAGGTGGGCGTCTACCAGGGCGCCTACAAGGTCAGCCGCGGCCTGCTCGACGAGTTCGGGCCGATGCGCGTGGTGGACACCCCCATCACCGAGCTCGGCTTCGCCGGCATCGGGGTCGGCGCGGCGATGGCCGGCCTCGTCCCCGTGATCGAGTTCATGACCTGGAACTTCGCACTCCTCGCGATCGACCAGATTGTGAACTCGGCCGCGAAGATGCTGTACATGTCCGGTGGCCAGGTCGCCGTGCCGATCGTCTTCCGCGGCCCCGGCGGCGCCGCGCTCCAACTGGCCGCGCAGCACTCGCAGGCGTTCGAGTCGTTCTACGCCCACGTCCCCGGGCTCACCGTCGTCGCCCCCGCGACGCCGGCCGACGCGAAGGGGCTCCTCAAGAGCGCCATCCGCTTCGGCAACCCCGTCATCGTCATCGAGGGGGAGATGCTGTACAACGTGCGGGGCGAGGTTCCGGAGGGCGAGGTCACGGTGCCGATCGGCGTCGCCGACGTGAAGCGCGAGGGCAGTGACGTCACCGTCGTCGCGCACAGCAAGACGGTGGCCGTTGCCCTCAAGGCCGCGGACGAGCTCGCGAAAGACGGGATCGCGGCCGAGGTGGTGGACCTCAGGACCATCCGCCCGCTCGACCTGCCCGCGGTCGCGGCGTCGGTGCGCAAGACAAACCGCTGCGTCATCGTCGAGGAAGGGTGGCCGTTCGCCGGGGTCGGCGCGCAGGTGGCCTTCGAGCTGCAGCGCGCGACCTTCGACGACCTCGATGCGCCGATCGAGCGCGTCACCGCGGCCGATGTCCCGATGCCGTACAACAAGCAGCTCGAGAAGCTGGCCAAGCCGGACGCCGCCAAGGTCGTCGCCGCGTGCCGGCGCGTCCTCTACCGGTAGCCGAACGCATGGCCACGAAGGTCGTGATGGAGGCGCTCTCGCCCACGATGGAGGAAGGCCGCCTCGTCGCCTGGAAGAAGCGTGAGGGCGATCCGGTCCGCGCGGGCGAGACGCTCGCCGAGGTCGAGACCGACAAGGCCGTGATGGAGCTGGTCTCGCGGGCCGACGGCGTGCTCCGAAGGATCGTCCTGCCCGAAGGGGCGACGGTCCCCGTGGGCGCCCTGGTCGCGGTGGTCGGCGGTGCGGACGAGGACGTCGCGGCGCTGGTGGGAGGCGAGAGGGGGAGCGGGAGGGCAGAAGAGCGGGAGGGCGGGACGGCGGCGCCGGCAGCCACACCCGGCGCGGCGGCCACGCTCCCTGCTCCCGGCTCCCCGCCCCCCGCCGTCCGCCGCCCCCGTTCCTCCCCGCTGGCTCGGCGGCTCGCCGCCGAGCGGGGCCTCGACCTCGCCGCCATCGCGGGCACCGGCCCCGGCGGCCGCGTGGTGAAGCGGGATGTGGAGTCGGCACCGCCGGCCAGCGCCGCCGCTCCCCCGCCCGCGCTCCGGCTCCCCCCCGCTCCCGCCGCCGCACCGGCGGCCGGCGACGTGCCCTTGACCCAGATCCGCAAGACCATCGCCAGGCGCCTCGTCCAGTCCATCGGGCCGGTCCCGCACTTCTACCTGACCAGCGAAATCGACATGGAGCGCGCCGCGGAGGCGCGGGAAGCCCTCAAGGCCGCCGGGGATGCGTTCGCCGTGTCGTTCAACGACATCATCATCAAGGCGGCGGCGCTCGCGCTGCGCCGCCATCCGGCGGTCAACGCGTGGTGGCTGGAGGACCGCATCCGGTATCACGCCGACGTGCACATCGGCGTGGCCGTCGCCGTGGAGGACGGTCTCATCACGCCGGTCATCCGCCACGCCGACACGAAGGGGATCGCGGAGATCGCGGTTGAGGCGAAGGCCCTCGCCGAACGCGCGCGGGCCCGGCGGCTGACGCCGGAGGAGTACACCGGCGCGACCTTCAGCGTCTCCAACCTAGGCATGTTCGACATCGAGCAGTTCACCGCGGTGATCAACCCGCCGGAGGCGGCGATCCTCGCGGTCGGCAGCATCGTACCGAAGCCGGTCGTCGTGGATGGCCATGTCGCGGCGCGCCGCCGGATGCGCGTGACGCTCTCCTGCGATCACCGCGTCGTGGACGGCGCCACGGGCGCGCAGTTCCTGCGCACGCTGAAGCTGATGCTCGAGAATCCGCTGGCGATGGTGGTGTGACGACCGGGTAGGGGGAGTCGCGAATCGGTTCCGTTCCGATTCCCGACTCCCGAATCCCGATTCCCGACTCGGAGGCAACCGTGGCGGCCCAATACGACGTCATCATCCTCGGCGGCGGTCCCGGCGGCTACGTCTGCGCCATCCGCGCGGCCCAGCTCGGACTCTCCGTCGCGCTCGTGGAGAAGGAGAAGCTTGGCGGCGTCTGCGTCAACATCGGCTGCATCCCGACCAAAGCCCTGCTCCACTCGGCCGCCGTCGCCACCCAGCTGAGGCACGCCGCCGAGCTCGGCATCACGACGGGCGAGGTGAAGACCGATTACGGCGTGGCGATGAAGCGCTCGCGCCGCGTCGCCGAGCAGAACAGCAAGGGCGTCGAGTTCCTGATGAAGAAGCACAAGGTCACCGTCGTGAAGGGGACGGGGACCCTGAAGCCTGGCCGCGTCGTCGCGGTCACGACCGACGGCGGCGCCCAGGAGCTCGCGGCCGCGAAGGCCGTCGTGATCGCGACGGGCTCCCGGCCCAAGGACCTCCCGGCCATCGGCCTTGCCTTCAACGGGAAGACCATCATCTCCAGCACGGAGGCGCTCTTCCTCGAACGGGCGCCGGCGACGCTGGCCGTCGTCGGCGCGGGCGCCGTCGGCTGCGAGTTCGCCGACGTGTTCAGCGCGTTCGGCTCGAAGGTGTGGCTCATCGAGGTCCTGCCGCGCATCCTCCCCGTCGAGGACGCCGAGTGCTCCGACGTCCTGGCCAAGGCGTTCCGCAAGCGCGGCGTCACCGTCGCGGCGGGCGCGCGGATCCAGCAGGCCACCGCCACGGCGTCCGGCGCGGCGCTCGAGTACACGGTCGGCGGGAAGACCGAGCGAATCGAGGTCGAGGCCGTCCTGGTGGCCGCGGGCCGCGCCCCCAACACCGAGGGCCTGGGCCTCGACGCGGTGGGGGTGCAGCTCGAGAACGGCTTCATCAAAGTGGACGGAGCGATGCGGACCACGGCCGAGGGTTGGTATGCCATCGGCGACGTCGCGGGTCCGCCCCTCCTCGCGCACAAGGGGAGCCGCGAGGGAATGGTCGCCGCCGAGGCGATCGCCGACCAGCGGCCGCACCCGATCGACTACAGCAACGTCCCGGGGGCCACCTACTGCCACCCGGAGGTGGCGAGCATCGGGTACACCGAGGAGAGGTGCCGGGAACTGGGGCTGGAGTACGTCGTCGGCCGCTTCCCCTTCTCCGCCAGCGGCCGCGCGCGCACCGCCGGCGAGACCGACGGCTTCGTCAAGATTGTCCGCGGCAGGAAGCACGGCGAAATCCTCGGCGCGCACATCGTCGGCGCGCACGCCACCGAGCTCATCCACGAGCTGGCGGTGGCCCGTGCGAACGAGTTCACGGTCGAGGAGGTGGAGCTGGCCATCCATGCCCACCCCACGCTCGCGGAGGCGGTGGGAGAGGCGGCCCTCGACGCCATGGGCCGCGTGGTGCACATCTGACCCCCGCGCCGCCGCAGCGCGGCCGGCCCGATGCCGTCGGCACCGCCCTGGGCGCGATCCTCATCGGCGCGGCCACGGGCGGTGCCCTCGTCTCGCTCGTTCTGGCCGGGGCGTACAGCCTGCCGCGGGGACCCGACACCGCGTTCTCCGATATCGCGCTCGGCGCCGGGGCGGGTGGGCTCGCCGTCGCCGCGGGCACCGCGGCGACGCTCGGCCGGTCGCTGGGCGCCTGGCGCGCCACACTGGCCGCGATGGTCGCCGCCGCCGGTGCCGCGCTCCTCACCACCTTGACGACGGCCGCCGACCTCGCCCTCGGCCGCACCGGCCTCCTGCTGCTCGCCGCCGGCTGCATCACCGGGATCGCCGGCGCATACCGGGTCTTCCTCGGGCGCGATGGCGCCGCCTGACGGCGCGACGCTCACCGTCCGCGACCTCGGCCGTCGGCCCTACGGCGAGGTGCTCGTTCGCCAGCGCGACCTCGCCGAGGCGCGGATCGCGGGCCGCGTCGGCGACACCCTCCTCCTCGTCGAGCACCCACCGGTCGTCACCCTGGGCCGCGGCTGGAGAGCCAGCAGCCTTCCGCTCGATCCCGACGCGCTGCGCACCCGCGGGATCGAGGTCTTCGAGATCGAGCGCGGCGGCGACGTGACGTACCACGGACCCGGCCAACTGGTAGGGTACCCGATCCTCGATCTCCAGGGCCTCAAGCCGGACCTCCACTGGTACCTCCGCCAGCTCGAGGAGGCGCTGATCCGCGCGCTCGCGCACCTCGACATCCCCGCGGAGCGGAACACCGGGTACACCGGCGTGTGGACCCGCGGCCGCAAGATCGCGAGCATCGGCATCCACGTGCGCCAGTGGGTGACGTGGCACGGCTTCGCCCTCAACGTGACGACCGACCTCTCGCCCTTCGACCTGATCGTGCCCTGCGGAATCCCGGGTGTCGCCATGACGAGTGTCGAGA
>CAYLJK010000007.1:0-15835 GCA_964383975.1 uncultured Gemmatimonadales bacterium
TTTGAGCCGCAACAGCCCGAGGCGGATCGTCTCCAGCGCGCCCACCGACGCGGCCAGCTGCTTCGCGACCTGTTCACGTTCGGCCCGCAGATCGTCGCGCAGCTGCCGCCGGCCCGCCTCCACCGCCTGTGCCGCCGAGCCGTCACCCAGCGAGGCGGGCGTCGCTGCGGGCATCCGCTCGCCGACGCCGGCCAGCAGCGCGTCCACCTCGGCGATGCGCGCGCGCATCCCCTGCGCGTCGGCCTCGAGACGCTTGAGCAGCAGCGGGAGGTCCTGGAGCTGCCGGCGCGTCTCCTTCGGCAGCGCCTCGAAGAGCGACTCGGCCGCCATCCCGATGGCTAGCTCGGTGGGACGGTGGACGGCTGCCGCCGGCAGCCCCGCGGGCTTGACGCCGAGGCCCGCGAACCGGAAGAGCACCCGGCCCAGCCAGGAATCGTGGAACCGCAGCCGCCAGTGCATGCCGGTGTCGCGCGCCTTGACCCGCTTGCCGGGGAAGAACCGGCCGATGATCGCGGCACTCAGCGCGGTGAGGCTCGCGACCAGGAACGTCCGGATGGCCGTGTTCACGCCGAGCGCGCCGGTATGCAGGCCGACGACGCTCGCCACCGCGGCAAGTACGCCCACGGGCGCCGCCAGGCGGACGACCCTGGCCCACGTCGGCGGCTCGCGGTCGTACTCGAACGCCAACTCCTCCTGGCGGCGCTCCAGCGCCTGCTGGAGTGCGAGCCGCATGTCCTCGGCGCCGTAGCCGGCGGCGATCGCGCGCTGCGTCTGGTAGAGGCGATACAGCAGGAAGATCCCCCACGGGATGCCGAGCATCGTGACCAGCTCCAGGGAGAACGCGTCACCCTGGAACACGGCCTCGAACGCCTCGGCGATGCCCACGAGCCCGACCATCCCCGTCCACACGTACAGCGGCCCCCGCGCGCCGTCCCCCTTCGTCACCCAAAGCCGGAGCGGCGCCGGAATCTCGCGCGCGAGTGCCGTGCTCTCGGCGAGCGCCTCGCCGAACGCCTCGCCGGTGGGCCAGCGCTCGGCGGGGTCCTTCGCGAGGCAGCGGTCCACCGCCTGCGCGATCTTCCCGGGGATGCCGGGGGCCGCGGCGGCGAGCGGCGGCGGCGGCCTGGTGATGTGCATCGCCAGCAGCGCCGGCACGTCGGGTGCGTCGAACGGGAGGCGGCCCGACACGGCGAAGAAGCCCACGACGCCGAGCGAGTAGAGGTCCGACCGGCCGTCCACCCGCTCCCCGCACGCCTGCTCGGGGCTCATGTAGTGGGCCGTCCCGAGGATCTCGCCGACCTGCGTGCCGCCCGCGGTCTCGGTGGCGCGCGCGATGCCGAAGTCGGTCACCAGGGCCCGCCCGGTGCCGGCCTCGAGGAGGATGTTCTCCGGCTTGATGTCGCGATGCACGATCCCGCGCACGTGCGCGTACGCCAGCGCCCACGCCACTTCCTGGAGCATCCGCGTGGCCTGGGCCGGCGTCAGCGGCCCGCGGGTGCGCACCCGGTGGCCGAGCGTTTCCCCCTCGACGTACGCCATGACGAAGAAGACGAGGTCGCCGAGCTGCTCGACCGCGTGGATGGGGACGATGTTGGGATGCGAGAGCTTCGCGGCGACCCGGGCCTCGCGCAGGAACCGCTCGCGCAGCTCCGCCTGGGCGGCGAGCGCCGGCGGCAGGAGCTTGATCGCCACCGGGCGGTCGAGCGCCACGTCGCGCGCCAGGAATACGATGCCCATCCCGCCGCGACCGACCTCGCGCTCGAGCGAGTACCGGCCCGCCACCGCCTGCTGCAGCGCGAGGAACTCGGAGCCGACGGCGGCGGTCGCTGGCATGGGCCAATCCTACTGGGCCGGGGACGGCGTCGCCAGAAACTATGGCCGGGCGGGTCCCCGGGTGTCAGCCGGGCGGCGGGCTTGCCGCCGCGGCGCGCCCCGGCTTTGTTAGACCGATCCCACGGGAGCCTGGGAGCGTGTTCGGACTCGAGAAACTGTCGGCCGCCACCGCGAAAGGCCGCTTCGTCTTCCTCGTCCTGGTCATGGCCGCGGTGACCGTCGCGGCGCTGCTCGAAGCCGCGCTCATCCGGAGCGTGGCGCCGATGATCGCCGCGCTGCTCGGCTGGGGGTTCGTGCTCGTGTACGCCCTGGTCGAGGAGACCGTCTTCCAGCGCACCGGCTCCGCCGTGGCGAGTCTGACGCTCCCGAGCGGCGCCGCCACGCCGTCGGTGAACCAGCACTCGAACATCCAGGCGCTGGTCGCGCGCGGCGCCTACCGCGAGGCCGCCGAGGCCTACCAGGCCGTCATCGCCGCCGAAGCGCGGGACCTCCTCGCCTGCGAGCAGCTCGGCCAGCTCGCGCTGCGCGAGCTGAAGGACTTCGAGCTGGCCCTCCGGGCCTGGCGCGAGGCGGAGAGCAGGGCGGACACGCCGCGCCGCAGGGCCGGCTACGCGCTGCTCGCCGCCGGCATCCTGCGGGACAACCTCCAGGATGCCGGGCGCACGATGCGGGAACTCCGCCGCATCCTCGACACCTATCCCGATGTCCCCAACGCGGCCGACCTGCGCGCCGAGCTGGCGCAGCTCAAGGCCCTGCACACGGAAGCCCGATGACGCGACGCCCCCGGCTCGACCCCGCCATCTTCCACCTCCCGGTCGAGAAGATGCGGGCGGGCTACTACTCCGATAAGTACTTCGTCCGCACCCGTGAAATCCTCCTCGCCGACAGGCACCGCCCCCACGTCACCATGCAGGTGTTCGGCAAGGCGCACGCCTTCCTCGGCGGACTCGACGAGGCGATCGCGATCCTGAAGCTCTGCGCGATCGAGTGGGGCGAACTGCGCGTGAAGGCCCTCTACGACGGCGACGAGGTGCAGCCCCGGGAGACGGTGCTCGAGATCGAGGGGCCGTACGACGCCTTCGGCCACCTCGAAACCCTGTTCCTCGGCGTCATCGCGCGGCGCACCAAGGTTGGCACCAACACCCGCCGCGTGGTCGAGGCCGCGAAACCCAAGAGCGTCATGTTCTTCCCGGCCCGGCACGACCACTGGCTCGTGCAGACCGGCGACGGCTACGCGGCCCACGTCGCCGGCGCCATCGGCGTCTCGACGGACGCGCAGGCCTCGTGGTGGGGGAGCGAGGGGATCGGCACGGTGCCGCACGGCCTGATCGCCGCGTACGGGGGCGACACCGTCCTGGCATCGAGGAAGTTCGCCGAGCACATGCCCGAGAACGTCCGGCTGGTCACGCTGGTGGACTTCGAGAACGACAGCGTGGGGACGTCCCTCGCCGTCGCGCGCGCCCTCGGCCGCCGGCTCTGGGGCGTGCGCCTCGACACCTCCGAGACGATGGTGGACCAGTCGGTCATCCCGCAGATGGGGACCTTCAGACCGACCGGTGTGAACCCGCAACTGGTCTGGAACGTCCGCAACGCGCTGGACCGCGCCGGCTTCCCGGAGGTGCGGATCGTCGTCTCCGGCGGCTTCGACGTCGAGAAGATCCGCCACTTCGAGTCGCTCGGCGTGCCCGTGGACATGTACGGCGTCGGCTCGTCGCTCTTCCAGGGCCGCTACGACTTCACCGCCGACGTCGTGATGGTGGACGGGAAGCCGTGCGCCAAGGCGGGGAGGTTCTACCGGCCGAATCCGAGGCTGGAGAACGTGGACTAGCCGGGGGGCGGGAAGCACCGCGCAGGGAGTGGGGAGGCGCACAGGCGCCTCCCCTTTCTCTTTTCGCCGCAACGACTTACGCGCAATACCCCGGGCATTCGGGCAGGACCTCTTGACGTCGCCGGGTGCTCGCTGTATGATTATTCAGTCACGCGCATGAACATGCAGTACCGCACCACCCCTGAACAGGAGCAGCGATGACCGCGAAGAAGCCGACGAAGCCGGTCTATCCCGAAGCGTTCGGGATCTGACGCGTCGTCCGAGCGGCCCGCGGGGCCCTCCGCCGTGACGGCGGAGGGCCCCGCGCCGTTTCGGCGCGCGCGCGCGAGGAGTGCCGCGGGCCGGCCTCCCTTCCATCCGCTCCTCCGCCCGGGCAACTTTCCCGGTTACCGGAGGCGCCGTCGATGGCCGTCATCTTCTGGGACGTGGACACGCAGGCGGACTTCATGCACGCGGACGGCCGTCTCTACGTGCCGGACGCCGAGTCCATCATCCCTAACCTTAAGCGCCTCACCGACTACGCCCACGAGCACGGCATCCGCATCGTCGCCTCCGCCGACGACCACGTCCCGGGCCACCGGGAGCTGTCGGACGCGCCGGACTGGCGGGAGACGTTCCCGCCGCACTGCATGCGCGGGACGGACGGCCAGCGGAAGATCCCCGAGACGGCGCTGCGCAACCCTCTCGTCATCGAGCCCGTCCCCTGGGAGCGCGCGGCGCTGCAGGCGCAGGTGCGCGAACATGACGGGGACATCCTCATCCACAAGCACTGGTTCGACGTCTTCACCAACCCCAACACCGAGGTCGCGATCGAGGCCCTGCGGCCCCGGACGGTGGTGCTCTACGGCGTGGCCACCGACGTCTGCGACCGGTACGCCGTCGAAGGGCTCCTGGCGCGCCACCCGGAGCTGCGGCTCTTCGTGGTCCAGGACGCCGTGAAGGCCATCGACCCCCACGCGCAGGAGCACCTCCTCAAGGCATGGGCCGAGGAGGGGGTGCGCGTCATCGAGACCGACGAACTCGTCGAGGACGGAATCCCCGCATGACAGTGCCGTTCGGCAGGTTCTTCCTGCCGGGCCCCACGGAGGTGCTCCCCGAGGTCCTCCAGGCCCAGGCCCGACCGATGATCGGCCACCGCGCGAAAGAGACGGAGGCGCTCCTCGCCGCCATCGCTCCCCAGCTCTCCGCCGTCCTCCGCACCCGGCAGCCCGTGATGGTCGCCACCTGCTCGGCCACCGGCCTGATGGAGGCGGCGATCCGCAACGGCGTCCGGAAGAAGGTGCTCTGCCTGGTAAACGGCGCCTTCTCCCAGCGCTTCGCCGACATCGCGACGGCGTGCGGCAAGGAGGTGGAGGTCGCGAAGGTGGACCTCGGCGGTACCTTCGAGGCCGACGAGGTGCGGTCGCTGGTGCGCCGCAGCGGCGCGGACGCCGTGACCTTCGTGCACTCCGAGTCCGCGACCGGTGCGCTCAACCCCGCGGCCGAGATCGCCGCCGCGGTCCGCGAGGCGGGGGACGTGATGGTTTTGATGGACGGGGTCACGTCGGTCGGCGGCTCGCCGGTCGAGACGGACGAGTGGGGGCTCGACTTCGTGGTGACCGGCTCCCAGAAGGCGCTGGCGCTCCCGCCGGGGCTCGCCTTCGGTGTCGCGGCGCCGCGGCTCGTCGAGAAGGCGAAGTCGGTGCCGGCGCGCGGGCTCTACTTCGACCTGGTCGTGTACGACGCCCAGATCCGCAGGAACCAGACGCCGTACACGCCGGCGGTCCAGCTGCTCTTCGCGCTCCAGGACCAGCTCGCGCGAATCGCCGCAGCCGGCGGGATCGAGGCGCGCTGGGCGCGGCACGAGGCGATGCGGTCCCGGGTCGAGGCGTGGGTCGAGGAGCGGGGGACCGCGCTGGGCGTGGCGTACCTCCCGCGGCCCGGCCGCCGCTCGTGGACGGTCTCGTGCCTCAGGCTGCTCCAGCCCTCGCCGACGGGCTCCGAGATCTCCAAGGCGATGAAGGCCCGCGGGTTCACCATCGCGTCGGGGTACGGCGCGCTCAAGGAGACGACGTTCCGCATCGGGCACATGGGCGACCACACGGTCGAGGAGCTCGACGCGGTCCTCGCGGCCCTGGAGGAGGTCCTGCACCGTGGCTGAGCGTATCGTCGTCGCCGACAAACTCGCGGCGCGGGGCCTGGATCTCCTCCGGGCCGTGCCGGGGTTCGAGGTCGTGGAGACCGTGGGGAAGGGAACCGAGGCGCTGCGGGAGGCCCTGGCGGACGCGGCCGCGCTGGTGGTGCGCAGCGAGACGAAGGTCACCCGCGAGGTGATGGACCAGGCGCCGGGGCTGCGTGTCATCGCGCGCGCGGGCGTCGGGACCGACACCATCGACGTCACCGAGGCCACGCGCCGCGGCATCCCGGTGCTGTACGCGCCGGGGGCCAACACCACCAGCGCCGCCGAGCACACCTTCGCCCTGCTCCTTGCCCTCGCCCGCAAGCTGCCGTGGGCGTCCACGCACCTCGCCGAGGGGAAGTGGGACCGCAAGCCGTTCGAGGGCGTCGAGCTCTACGGAAAGACGCTCGGGATCCTCGGGCTGGGGCGGATCGGCTCCCAGGTGGCGCGCATCGGGCAGGGGTTCGGCATGACCGTCGTCGCCTGCGACCCGTACGCGGACGAGCGGGCGAAGGTGCTCGGCATCCCGCTGCTGCCGCTGGACGAGATGCTCGCGCAGGCCGATATCGTGACCCTGCACCTCAAGCTCACCGAGGAGACGCGGCGGGTCCTCAACGCGGACCGCTTCGCGCGGATGAAGCCGGGGGCGATCCTCGTCAACGTGGCGCGCGGCGCACTCGTGGACGACGCCGCCCTGGTCGCCGCCCTGGAGTCGGGCCATCTCGCCGGCGCCGCGCTGGACGTGTACGACATGGAGCCGCTGCCGGCCGATTCGGTGCTGCGCCGCGCCCCCAACCTCGTGATGACCCCGCACCTCGGCGCCTCGACGCGCGAGGCGCAGGTCCGGGTGTCCGTGGAGACGGCGGAGGCGGTCCGGGAGTTCCTGCTCCGGGGGGACATCAGCGCCGCGGTGAACCGGCCGGCGCTCGAGGCGGCGAAGGCCTAAACGCCCTGCTGGAGGCGGAAGCTCTGGACCGCCGCCTGGAGCCGATCAGCGGCGGTGGCCAGCGCCTGCGCCGATGCCGCGATCTCCTGGGTGGCGGCGGTCTGCTCCTCGGACGAGGCGGCGATCTGCTCGGCCGAGGCCGAGAACCCCTCGGCGGCGGCCGCCAGGGTGTCGAGGCGGCCGCTGATGGTGCGGACCAGCGCCTCGGCGTCCGTCGCGGACGTGTTGATCTCCACCGACCAGGCGTCGTTCTCGCGCGCCGCGTCGCCCACGGCGCCCAGACCGGCCGCGACGGTCCGCGCCGCGTCGGTCGCGAGGGCGGCGCCCCCCGCCAGCCGCGCCATGGCCTCGTGGGTCGCGCGCACTCGCTTCAGCACCTGCTGGACCGTGCCGTCGGTCGTGACCGCGGCCTGCGCCGCCTGCTGGGCGAGCTTGCGCACCTCGTCGGCCACCACGGCGAAGCCCTTCCCCTGCTCGCCGGCGCGCGAAGCCTCGATGGCCGCGTTGAGCGCCAGCATGTTCGTCTGCGTCGAGATCGCCTTCGTGAGGCTCACGAAGCGCGAGATCTGGTTCGACGCCGCCAGCAGCTCCTGCACCTCGGCCGTGGTCTGGGTGACCACCGCGGCGAGCCCCTCCAGCGCGGCGGCGCTCTCGCCGAGCTTCGCGACGTAGCTGTCCACGGTGTCGAGCAGCGCGCGGTTGCGGCGCGCCGAATCGGCGGCGTCGGTCGCCAGCCGCTCCGCGATCATGAGCACCCGCCCCGCCTCGCCCGCGGAGGTCTTCACGAGGTCGGCCTGCTCCTGCGCCCGGCGCGAGAGGTCCTGGGTGGTGTTGGCCATCTCCTGGCCCGCGGCCGCCATCTGCTCCGTGGAGGCGCTGATCTGCGCCGCCATCGCGGCCGACTCGTCCGCCGAGGCGCGGATCGCGCCGACGAGGCGGCGCAGCGCGCCCACCATCCCCGCGACCGCGGCGCTGAGGTGCGCGACCTCGTTCGCGCCCTCCACCGTCTCGATCTCCTCGCCAAGGTCCCCCTGCGCGACCGCGCTCGCGACGCCGGCGAGACGCTCGACCGGGCGGGTGACCCGCTGATTGAGCCACGCCGCAAGGGCGGCGATGGTCCCGAGCCCCAGCGCGCCGAGGACGATCGCCGCGACCAGGATGAGCCGGCCGATCGCGTCCACCGCCTGGTACAGCAGGACCGTCGGCCGGCGCGCCACCACCCACCACCGAACGCCCGCGACCGGGGCCGCGGCGATCCGCTGCGCGCCGTCGGCGGTCATGCCGGTGCCGATCGCCGCGGAGTCGCCGAGGATCGCCGCGATCGTCTCCGCCGCCGGCCGGCCGCCCGAGTCCCGGGGGGCCGCGAGCAGCGCGCCGCGCGGGTCCACGATCTCCGCCGTGAGCCCGCCGCGGCCCTGCGCCGCGAGGAGCCGCGCCAGCCGCCGCACGTCGAGGACCGCCTTCACGACGCCGAGCGACTGCCCGTCGCGCGCGGTGATGCGCGCCGCCAGCTCCAGCGCCAGCACCCCCGCCGACGAGTCGTACACGGTCTCGCCCAGGACCAGCGCTCCGCGCCAGGCGCGCTGCCACCACTCCTCATCGCTCTGCACGAAGTCGCTGGTGGGCCCGCTCGCAACCGCGGTGAAGCCGCGAGCCTCCGTGACGATCAACTCGGCGAAGTCGGAGCGCGCCGCGACCGCGCGCAGGTAATCGCGGACCGCCGGGTCGGCGTCGAGGGACCGCGCGGCGCCGGCCGCCGCCTCGGCCTGCGCGGTCCCCAGCAGCGGGAGCCCCCGCGCGTTGGCCTGCGCCGCCGCGGCCTGCGCCGCCGCCACCACCGCCGGCGAGCGCGCCAGCAGCTCGACCTCCGCGCGCCGCTCCCCGAGATAGAGCGCGACGAAGGCCGCCGCCCGGCGCGCCGTCGCGCGCAGGCCGTCGTCGGCCTCGCGCACCAGGAGACCGCGCGTGATCCGCCACGTGGCGAGCGCCGAAAGGAAGATGACGATGAGGCCGACGGCGAGCCCGCCGGTGAGCAGCCGCCGCTGGAGGGTGTGGTCGCCGCGAGGGCTGGTGGCGGGCATACGGGCGTCAAGGTAGGGATGGCTCAGAGCGCCCGCAAGTCGCTAATTTGCAATGGTTATGGCCGATCCGACCCCTGTCGCCTACGACCCGCAAACCGTCGAGCGGAAGTGGCAGGCGCGCTGGGAGGAGCGGGGTACCAACCGCACCGACCTCGCCCGCGCCGCCCGGCCGTTCTACAACCTCATGATGTTCCCGTACCCCTCCGCCGAGGGACTGCACGTCGGGAACGTCTTCGCCTTCACCGGCGCCGACATCTACGGCCGCTTCCGGCGGCTCCGCGGGGACGACGTCTTCGAGCCGCTCGGCTTCGACGCCTTCGGCATCCACTCGGAGAACTTCGCCCTCAAGATGGGGGTCCATCCCGCCGAACTGATCCCGCGGAACGTGGAGCGCTTCCGGCGCCAGCTGCGCCGCATCGGCCTCATGGTGGACTGGCGCTACGAGGTGTCCACCACCGACCCCGCCTACTACCGCTGGACGCAGTGGATCTTCCTCCAGCTCTTCAAGGCGGGGCTCGCCGTCCGCAAGCGCGCCGCGGTGAACTGGTGCCCCGCGTGCAAGACGGTGCTCGCCAACGAGCAGGTGATCAACGGCTACTGCGAGCGCCACCCGGACACGAAGGTCGAGCAGCGCATCCTCGACCAGTGGTTCTTCACCATCACGAAGTATGCCGAGCCGCTCCTCGAGCACCTGCGGACGCTCGACTGGTCGCACTCGACCCGGCAGCTCCAGGCCAACTGGATCGGGCGGTCCGAGGGCGCCGAGCTCGTCTTCGAGACGCCGGGCGGCCCGCGGATCCCGGTCTTCACGACGCGCCCGGACACGCTGTTCGGCGCCACCTACCTCGTGCTCGCGCCCGAGCATCCGCTCGTCTCGACGCTCACCACCGCCGAGCGACGGCTGGACGTGCGGGAGTACGTCGAGGCTGTCGCGAAGCAGGACCTCGTCTCGCGCAAGGTGGGCGAGAGGGTGAAGACCGGCGTCTTCACCGGTTCCTACGCGCGCAACCCCGCCAACGGGCGCAGCATCCCCATCTGGATCGCGGACTACGTGCTGATGGAGTACGGCACCGGCGCCATCATGGCGGTGCCCGGGCACGACGAGCGCGACTTCGCCTTCGCCACCACCCACGGCCTCCCCATCGTGCGCGTCGTGGCGGGCCCCGGCCAGGACGCCGCCACGCCGCTCACGCACGCCGAGCCGGACATCCCGGACGGCCGGCTCGTGAACAGTGGCGGGTTCGACGACCTGCCGTGGGAGGAGGCGAAGCACGCCATCACCGCGAAGCTCGAGGCCGCCGGCCTCGCCAAGGCGGTGGTGCAGTACCGCCTGCACGACTGGTGCGTCTCCCGCCAGCGCTACTGGGGGCCGCCGATCCCCATCATCCACTGTGACGACTGCGGCCCGGTGGCCGTCCCGGAGCAGGACCTCCCGGTCCTGCTCCCGATGGTCCAGGACACCCGGCCCGACGATTCGGGCGTCTCGCCGCTCGCGCGGCACGCCGAGTGGTTCCGCGTGCCGTGCCCCACCTGCGGCCGCACCGCGCGCCGGGAGACCGACGTCTCCGACACCTTCCTCGACTCGGCGTGGTACTTCCTGCGCTACCCGTCGGCGGACCGCCACGACGTCCCCTTCGAGGCCGGGCTGACGCGGCGCTGGCTCCCGGTCGCCTCGTACATCGGCGGCAACGAACACGCCGTCCTGCACCTGCTCTACGCCCGGTTCATCACCATGGCGCTCCGCGACATCGGCCACCTCGCCTTCGCCGAGCCGTTCACGCGCTTCCGCGCCCACGGGACGATCGTGAAGGACGGCGCGAAGATGTCGAAGTCGCGCGGGAACGTTGTCGTGCCGGACGACTACGTCGAGCAGTGGGGCGCCGACACCTTTCGCATGTACCTGATGTTCCTCGGGCCCTACCAGGAGGGCGGGGACTTCCGCGACGCCGGCATCAGCGGGATCCGGCGGTTCCTGGACAAGGTGTGGGGGGTGGTGCAGGCGGGCACCGAGGCACAGGGGCACGGAGGCACGGACGGGGAGGCGGCGCTGGTGCGGCTGCTGCACCGCACCATCCGCAAGGTCACCGACGACACCGAGCGGCTCGACTACAACACCGCCATCGCCGCGATGATGGAGTACGTCAACGCGCTGCGCGACGGGATGCCCACGCGCGCGCTGGTCGAGCCGCTGGTCATCATGCTCGCTCCCTTCGCCCCGCACTTCGCCGAGGAGTGCTGGGAGCGGCTCGGCCATGCGACGAGCGTGATGGACGCGGACTGGCCCACGTTCGACGAGACGCTGGCCACGGCCGGGGACGTCGAACTCGTGGTGCAGGTCAACGGGAAAGTCCGGGGCCGCCTCGCCCTGCCGCGCGGGACGCCCGAGGCGGTGGCGGTGGCGGCGGCAAAGGCGGATGCCGGGGTGCTGAAGTTCACTGAAGGGAAGACGATCCGGAAGGTGGTATTCGTGCCGGATAGACTGGTAAGTCTCGTTGTGTGAGGGAGTTGCTGGAGGAGGGGAGGGGAGCTGGGAGAGTTGAGCAAGGAGAGTGAGCGGAGTAACCAGGGGACGGCACGCCCCCTGACTCCCCTCACCAGCCCCACTCCTTCTCACGCTCCCGCGACGAAACCCCTCTCCGGCACATCTTCGTACTGTGACCGTGATGGCCGACACGATCCCTCTGGCGGAGGCGCGGAGCCTGGTCGCCAAGGCCCGCGCAGGCGACCTCGGCGCCCTGGAGCAGGTCTACCGGGCGTACGAAGGCGGCGTGTACACCGTCGCCCGCCGCCTGACGAGGACGGCCGAGGAAGCGGAGGACGTGCTCCAGGAGACGTTCCTGGAGGTGTGCCGCTCCATCACGGACTGGCGCGGCGACGGGTCGCTGTGGGGTTGGATCCGGACCATCGCGGCGAGCAAGGCGCTGATGCGCTATCGCCGCGAGAAGCTCCGGGCGACGGAGACACTGGACGACGGGTCGGATGCGGGTGCGCCCGGCGAGGATGTCCCGCTCAGGCTCGACCTGGAGGCGGCCCTGGCGCGGTTGCCGGCGCGCACCCGTGCCGTCGTCTGGCTGCACGACGTCGAAGGGTACACGCACGAGGAGATCGCCGAGCTGATGGGCATGACGACCAGCTTCTCGAAATCGCAACTGGCGCGGGCCCACCAGAAGCTGCGCCGCTGGCTCGGCGAGGAGGCACTGGCGTGATGACGGAGATCCGGCACGCGACCACCGACGAGCTGCTCGCCCTGCGGGACGGCGAGGGGAGCGCGTGGACGCGCGAGCACGTCGAGAGCTGCGCCGCCTGCGCCGGGGAGCGGTACCGCCTGGACCAGATGCGCGCCCGGCTGCGCGCCCTCCCCGCGTTCTCGCCCCCGCGGGACCGCTGGCCGCTCGTCGCGGTCGCCGCGCGGCGGGAACGGCGCCAGCGTTGGGTGCGCAGCGTCGTCGGTGTCGCCACCGCCGCGGCGCTGGCAGGGATCACCTTTCTCGCCGTCCGGCCGGGCCCCGTCGCGTCCCTGGCGGCCGAGGAGGCGAGGCTCGACCGCGCCATGGCGCGCTCGCAGGCGGTCGAGGCCCAACTCCGCGCCATCGCCCCGGAACGCCGGGCGCTGAGCGGCGCGGCGGCCCAGGTGGCGGCCGAGCTCGAGGAAAGGCTGGGCGAGCTGGATGCCCGACTCGCCGACCCGGGCCCGTGGCGCAGCGAACCCGGCCGGGTGGCCGAGCTGTGGGACCAGCGCGCCGGGCTCCTCTCCGCCCTGGTGGATGTCCATGTCACCCGGGTCGCAGCCGCCGGCCTGTAGTCGGCCTTCCCGCGACGCCCAGACGCAGACGCGCATCCTTCAACAGAGCCAGGCGTCTCATCCGTTTCGGCGCCTGGGCGTCGCCGGACACCGTGCCTCGAGGGTAGCAACATGAAACGAGCATCGAACTGGATCACTGTGGGTCTGCTGGCGCTGGCTGCCCTGTCGGCCGCCGCGCAGGAGACACCGCGGCCGGAGCGGGAGCGGGAGCGCGCGCGCACCGAGGCCGACCGGGCGCGCGCCGAGGCCGAGCGTACCTACGTCCTCTCAGTCGGACCGGAGGCGTTCACGTTCACCCAGCGCCGCGGGCGTCTCGGCGTGAGCGTGGACCTGCGGCCCGACGCCGCCACCGACTCGGTCGGCGCGCGTATCGTGGGCGTCACGCCGGGCGGCGCCGCCGACCGGGCGGGCGTGCGTTCGGGGGACGTGGTCGTGCGCCTGAACGGCACGCGTCTCGCCGCGCCGGAGGCCCGCTCCGGCGACGTGATGGCCACCGACCAGTCCCGTCCTGGCATGCGCCTGGTGCGGATGGCGGCGCGGCTGGATCCCGGCGACACGGTCCGGCTGGAGCTGCGGCGCGACGGCCGGCCGGTGAACCTGACGTTCGTCGCCGAAGAGTCCGACATTGACCGCCTCATCGAGCGGGTCCGCGTCGCGCTGCCCAGGGTGGCGCCGACGGCGCCGACCCCGCCGGCTGCCGCATTCTCGGGGGCGGTGGCGCGGGTCTTCATGCGCGGGATCCGCGACCTCGAGCTGGTCAAAGTGAACGAGGGACTGGGTAGCTACTTCGGTACCAGCGAGGGGCTGCTCGTGGTGGACGTGGGCGCGGACACGGCCCTCGGCCTGCGCTCGGGCGACGTCATCCTGGCGATCGGCGGGCGGCGTCCGACCAGCCCGTCGCACGCGATGCGCATCCTCGCCACCTACGAGCCGGACGAGCAGGTGTCCTTCGACGTGATGCGCAACCGCCGCCGGATGACGGTGCAGGGCCGCGTGCCGCGCGCCGACGGTGCGGGGGAGTGGCGCGTCGAGCCGAACGCGTTCGAGTTCACGCTGCCGCGCTTCCAGACGGAGCCGCTGCGGCGCCTCTACGAGCACGGCTGGCCGCGCATCGAGCTGGACCGGCGGCCGGGCCAGATCCGCATCACACAGCCGAAGGCGCTGATCTCCACGGAGGGCGAGGTCTGACGGGAGGGCTGGGCACGGTGCGGCGGGCGGGGACCTCCCCGCCCGCCGTCGTTTCCGGGGTCGGGTGTTGACAGGGAGGCGCCGCGAACGAGAGTTCCGACGTCCCCTCACGGTGGAAACGTGCATGAGCCAGTCCCGCCCACCGGCGCGCGACCTCGCCGGCGAGATCGAGCGACGTGCGCCGCGCGAGTCCCTGCGCCTGTTGAACGGCGAGTCCGCTGATGCCATCGTGGCCGCGCTCCTGGCGGTCCGGCCCGCGGTGGCCCACGACCTCCTGGCCGAGCTGCCGGAGGAGCGCCGGAGGGCGGTGCTGGCCGTCGCGCCCCCCGGGCTCGCCGCCGAGTGGTCGCGCAGCGCGGCGTACGCGGAGGACAGCATCGGGCGGCTGATGGAGGCGCCGTCCGCGGTCTTCGCGCCGGGCCTCACCGTGGCCGAGGCGGTGGACCGCCTCCGCGAGCTGGTGAAGACGGTGTTCGTGACCTACGCCTTCGTCGTGGACGACGGCGGGCGGCTGATCGGGGTCATCACCTTCCGGGACCTGCTCCTCTCGGAGCGCACGGTCACCCTCGAGGCCATCATGCTGCGCGGCCCGTTCTTCCTGCGGGCGGAGACGCCGCTGATGGAGGCGATGAAGCTGGTGCTCGACCGGCACTTCCCGGTGTACCCCGTGTGCGACGCCGCGGGGCGCCTGGTGGGCCAGGTCCGCGGCCAGACGATGTTCCAGGAGCAGGCGATCGAGATCAGCGCCCAGGCGGGCTCGCTGTACGCGGTGGACAAGGAGGAACGGCTGGCGACGCCGTGGCCCCGCAGCCTGCGGTTCCGGCATCCCTGGCTCCAACTGAACCTGCTCACCGCCTTCGTGGCCGCCGCCGTCGTCGGGGCCTTCCAGGGGACCATCGACCGGCTCGTGGTGCTCGCGATGTTCCTCCCGGTGCTCGCCGGGCAGTCGGGGAACACCGGCTGCCAGGCCCTCGCGGTCGCCCTGCGCGGCCTCACGCTCGGCGAGCTGCGGCCGGGCCGCGAGCGCGCGCTCGTCATGAAGGAGGGACTGCTCGGCCTCCTCAACGGCACGCTGGTCGGCGTGAGCGCGGGGATCGGCATGTTCGTGGTGGCGGGCATGCAGCAGAATCCGGCCGCGTTCACCCTGGCCTTCGTCGTCTTCGCCGCCATGATCGGCAGCTGCGTGGTGAGCGGCGTCTCCGGCGCGCTCATCCCGCTGACGCTGCGGCGCTTTGGCGCCGATCCGGCGACCGCCTCGTCCATCTTCCTGACCACGGCGACCGACGTGGCCAGCATGGGGATGCTGCTGGGCCTGGCGACGCTGCTGGTGTAGGGGTGGGCGGTGCGCCGCATCACGGTGACCGGCGGCGGCCTGCCTATATTGCGGTGGCTGGCCCACACGGAGGTCCGATGCGAGAGCTGCGTCGCCTGTTCCCCGCCCTTGCCCTCGCCGCCGCGGTCGCCGCCGCGGCGTGCAGCGACAGCAACGGGCCCGAGGACGTGGATCCGGAGGCGATGGACGCCCGCCTCGACGCCGTCGTCTCCACCTTCGAGAACAACATCGCGTTCCAGAGCATGACGTCGCTCGCGTGGGTCTTCCCGAGCTTCGGGGCGACCTCGGCGCTGCGCGCCGCGCTCCCGGCGGCGCCACGCCCCGACGGCTGGACGGCCACCACCGCCGGCCGGCTCGCCCAGCTCCGCCTTCTGGCGGGCCTGCGCGCGCCGACCGGGGAGCTCGCGCTGTTTCCGGTGGACGTGCTCGGCAAGACGTTCGTCTGGGACGTGAACGCGGACGCGTACGTGGTGGGCCAGGATGCGGGGGCGCCGCCGAGCGGGATCCGCATCATCCTCTACGCGGTGAACCCCGTCAGCGGCATGCCGGTCGAGCCGCTCCAGCCACTGGGCGCGCTCGACCTGACGGACGAGAGCGTCGCCGCGGCCGACAAGCTCGGTGTGGAGCTGCGGCTCGGCCCGACGGTCATCGCGGACTACTACATCC
>CAYLJK010000008.1:0-2254 GCA_964383975.1 uncultured Gemmatimonadales bacterium
CCGGGCGGCGGACGGCTCGGTTCAGGTGAGCCGGCCGACGGTCGAGGTGCGGACGGACTCGCTCGGGAACTTCTACGCCTGCGACCTCCCGACCGATCTCTTCGTCACGGTGCAGGCGCGCGTGGGCGAGGCGCGCTCCGGCGTGGTGGAGATCCTGATCCCGGAGCGCGCGGTGGCGCGACGTGACCTCACCATCGACCTCCGAGTGCCCGTGGTGGACTCGGTGTCGGGGCTGCGGCGCGGCGCGGCGGTCCTCGCCGGACGCGTCAGCGACGAGCAGGGCCAACCGCGCCCGTCCGCCCGCGTCTCGGTGGACGACGCCCTCGGCGAGGTCCTCGCCGATTCCGGTGGGCGGTTCGTGATGGGCAACCTGCCCGCCGGCTCGCACATGCTGATGGTGCGGATGATCGGCTACGCGGCGTCGCGCCAGGTGGTGGACCTGCGGGACGGGGACACGACCGTCGTCTCGGTGGCCCTGCGCAGCGTAACCGTGCTCGACACCCTCCGCGTCATCGCGACGCGGCGCGCCGCCAACGAGCTCGACGAGCTGGAGCTGCGGGCGCGGGCGGGCTTCGGCTACCGCGTGGACGCCGAGGACTTGCGCCGCCGCGCCACCATGCGGTCGGTGTTCCAGGGGATCCCGAACCTGAACGTCTCCGGGCGGTCGGTCTACAACTTCCGGCTCTCGGCGCTCATCTCCGGCCGCGAGTGCGCGGTCAATCTCTTCATCGACGGGATCCGCGGCTCCGTGGAGGAGTTGCAGAGCTACCGGCCGGAGCAGCTCATCGCCCTCGAGTACTTCCCGCGTCCCGAGATGGCGCCCGCCCGCTTCCAGGTGGCGATGAACAACTGCCCGGTCGCGCTCGTGTGGACGCGGTTCATCCGGTAAAGCCGGGAGTCGGGAACGGGGAATCCGGAACCGAACCTCCCGACACCCGATCCTATTCCATCGCCCGCAGCACCGCCGCCTTGAGGTATCCCGTCTCCGGTATCTGCACGATCTCCGGGTGATCGGCGGCCGCGCCGCGGATCTCCTCCAGCTGCAATCGGCGGCCGCTGTCCGCCGCGGCGTCGGCGAGCATCGCGAAGAAGTCGCCGCGGTGCACGTGGTAGGAGCACGACGCGGTGAAGAGCCGCCCCCCCGGGGCCAGCAGCCGCATCGCCCGCAGGTTCAGCTCCTTGTACCCGGCCAGCGCGCGCGGCAGCGCGCGCCGGTCGCGCGCGAACGCCGGCGGATCCAGCACGATCACGTCGTAGCGGTCGCTCCCGGCCGCGGCGGCGTGCAGCCAGTCAAACGCGTTGGCCTCCACCGTCGTGATGCCGGAAAGCCCGTTCGCCGCCGCCGACTCGCGCAGGACGCCGAGCGCCTCGGCGGAGCTGTCCACGGCGGTGACGGCGGTGGCGCCGTGCGCCGCGAGCTGGAGCGCGAAGCCGCCGTGGTAGGCGAAGACGTCGAGGCAGCGGCCACGCGCCAGCCGTCCCACCGCGAGATGGTTCTCGCGCTGGTCGAGGAAGGCGCCGGTCTTCTGACCGGTCCACGGCGCGGCGGTGAGCGTGAGCCGCCCCTCCGTGTATGCCACGCGCTCGGGCACGGTGCCGAACACGGCGACCGTCTCCCGGGGCAGCCGCTCCCGCTCGCGCACCGGCGCGTCGTTGCGGAGCAGGAGGGCCGCCGGCGCCACGACGTCCCGGAGCGCGGCGAGCACGTCGTCGCGCGCGGCTTCCAGGCCCGCCGAGAGGAACTGCGCCACGCAAACATCGCCGTAGCGGTCCACGATCAGCGACGGCAGGCCGTCGCCTTCCGCGTGCACGAGGCGGTGACCGGTGTAGGCGATTCCCGCGCGCCGGGCGACCGCCGTGCGCAGCCGCTCCCGCCACCAGGCACCGTCCACCGTGACCCCGGCCGGCGCCAGCCAGCGGGCGCGGATCTCGGACGCCGGAGACCAGAGCGCCGTGCCCAGCGGCCGGCCCTGCCGGTCGGTGAGCCGGACGAGGCCGGCGGACGGCGGGGTCGGTTCATCGAGGTCCGAGCGGTAGATCCACGGATGGCCGGCCCGCAGGCGGCCGACCCCCTTGGGCGCGACCGTGACGGCCGGCGGGCTCATCGCCACGCGTCGCGGAGGGCACGGACCGCCGCGGCGACATCCGCCGCCCTGAGCACAGCGGACGCCACCGCCATCCCGGCGGCGCCCGCGGCGCGGAGCGCGGGTGCGTCCGCCGCGGTCAGGCCGCCGATCGCCACGGCGGGCACGTC
>CAYLJK010000008.1:2264-15280 GCA_964383975.1 uncultured Gemmatimonadales bacterium
GCGGCGGCGTGGACGCGCGCGAAACCCGCCGTGCCGATCGCCGCTCCGGCGTCCGCCTTCGTCGGCGACCGGTGCACCGGGCCGATGCCGAGGTAGTCGGCGCCCTGCGCGGCGGCTCGTCGCGCCTCCGCCTCGGAACCCGCGGATCCGCCGAGCAGGAACCCGGGCGGTACGATCGCCCGCGCGGCGTCCAGCGGCAGGTCGTCCTGGCCGAGGTGGCAGCCGGCGGCGCCCGCGGCGAGGGCGACGTCGAGGCGGTCGTTCACGAGGACGGGGACCGCGCCGGCGGCGGCGAGGACGCGGCGCGTCAGGTCCGCGAGTTCCGCGGCCGACAGCCGCTTGCCGCGCACCTGCAACATCGTCGCGCCCCCGGCCGCGGCACGGGCGGCGACGTCTGCGAGGTCGCGGCCCGAGGCGGCGGCGTCCAGGATCACCAGCACGCGCAGCGCTCCAGTCAGGGCGGCGGATGCGATCACGGCGCCGTGCCGGCGGTACGCAGCGCGGCAAGGCTGTCGCGCCGCGCGGCGTCCAGCGAGTCCTGATAGCGCGCGCGCAGCACGCGCGCCACGGCCACCGAATCCATGTGCTCACCCGCGGTGCGGGAGAACATGTGCCGGCCGTCCGGCCGTGCCACGAAGTAGAGGTACCCGTGCGACTCCGGCGCGAGCGCCGCGCGCAGCGCCGCGAGCCCGGGGTTCCCGATCGGTCCCGGCGGCAGTCCCGGCACGAGGTACGTGTTGTACGGGCTGCGTTCCTTCAGGTGGCGGTACAGGACGCGCGTGACGGGCTTGTCGCTGCGCAGTTCGACGGCGTAGATGACCGTCGGGTCCGCCTGGAGCCGCATCCGCTTGCGCAACCGGTTGAGGTAGACGCCCGCGATGCGCCGCTGCTCCGAGCGGATCCGGGCCTCCGCCTCGACAATGCTCGCGAGGGTCACCGCCTGGTGACGCGTCAGCCCCAGCACGGCGGCGCGCCCCTCGAGCGCCGTGTCCCACGCGGTGACAAACTGGCGCAGCATGTGGCCTACCACGTCGCGCGGCGTCGCGTCGTAGGGCACGCGGTACGTCTCGGGGAGCAGGTAGCCCTCGGCGGGCTCGCGGAGCGCCGGCGGGACCGTGAGGCCGACGGAGCGGAGCAGCGCCGTGTCGCGGGCCGCGGCGAGGAACGAGTCGCGGATCGCCTCGCGCACGGAGTCGCGGGCCAGCCGCAGCTTCTGGGCCGCGAGGTCGGCGATCTGCCGCACGGTGAGCCCTTCCGGCACGGTGAACAGCAGGTCCTCGGTGCGGCCGCTGATCAGCGCCGCGCGGATGCGGCGCCACGGCTCGCCGAGGCGGAACTCGTAGAGCCCTGGCCGCACCCGGCGGGAGAGGCCCGAGAGCCGCCCATACACCAGGAACGTCCAGCGCGTCTCGATGACCCCGTGCGCCAGCAGCGTGTCCGCGACGGCACCGAGCGTTGAGCCGCGCGGGATGTACACGTGCGCGACGGGCGCCTCCGTCCCCGGCCCCCCGCAGCCCACGATCGCGGCGGCACCGAGCGCGAGCAGGCAGTGGCGGACCGGGATCGTCATCCGTGCCTCCCGGCCTCGGCGCCTCCGTGCCCGCCCCCTCCACGGCCCCGCTCCAGGAATGCCTGCAGGATCCCCACGGCCGCCATCTGGTCCACGCGGCCGCGCGCCTCGCGCGCCGACACGCCCGCGCGCCGCGCCGATCGCAGCGCGTGCGCGGTGGTCATCCGTTCATCGAGGTAGTGGACGGGGAGACCGGTGCGCTCGGCGAGGGCGTCCCCCAGCGCGCGGGCCTCGCGGGCGGCGTCCCCCTCCTCCCCCTCCGGGGTGAGCGGGAGGCCGACCACGATCTCCGCGACGGCGTGCTCGGCCGCCAGCGCGGCGAGCGCAGCGACCGGCGGGCGCTGCTTGGGGCGCCGGGTGAGAGTGGCGAGCGGCTGCGCGATCAGCCGCGTCGGGTCCGACAGCGCGACGCCGACGCGCCGCCGGCCCCAGTCCACGCCCAGGACCCGTCCCACCTCGGCGGCCACGCGGGCATCAGCCCTGCGCCATCGTGGCGAAGAACTCCTTGTTGTTCTTCGTCCGCTTCAGGCGCTCGAGGAGAAACTCGATCGCCTCCACCGGCGGCATGTCGGCGAGGAACTTTCGCAGCAGGTACACTCGGTTCAGCTCGTCCGCCGGCAGCAGCAGCTCCTCCTTGCGGGTGGCGCTGCGGTTGACGTCGATGGCGGGCCACGTGCGCCGCTCGGCGATGCGGCGGTCGAGCACGATCTCGAGGTTGCCGGTGCCCTTGAACTCCTCGAAGATCACCTCGTCCATCCGGCTCCCCGTCTCGATCAGCGCCGTGCCGATGATCGTCAGGGAGCCGCCCCCCTCGATGTTCCGCGCCGCGCCGAAGAAGCGCTTGGGCTTGTGCAGCGCGTTCGCGTCCACGCCGCCCGACAGGATCTTGCCGGAGTGCGGCACCACCACGTTGTGGGCCCGCGCCAGGCGGGTGATCGAGTCGAGGAGGATCACCACGTCCTTGCCGTGCTCGACCAGGCGCTTCGCCTTCTCGATGACCATGTCGGCCACCTGCACGTGCCGGTCGGCCGGCTCGTCGAAGGTCGAGCTGATCACCTCGGCCTTCACGTTCTCCTCCATGTCCGTGACCTCCTCGGGCCGCTCGTCGATAAGCAGCACGATGAGCACGACCTCCGGGTGGTTCTCGGTGATGGAGTTGGCCAGCTGCTGGAGCAGGATCGTCTTGCCCGCCTTGGGCGGTGAGCTGATGAGGGCGCGCTGGCCCTTGCCCAGCGGGGCGAGGATGTCGAGCACCCGCATCGAGAGGTTCCCGTCCTTGCGCTCAAGCTTGACGCGCCGGTCCGGGTAGCGCGGCCGGAGGTTGTCGAAGGCGATGCGGTGCTTGGCCTTCTCCGGCTCGTCGCCGTTGACCGACTCCACCTTGAGCAGGGCGAGGTAGCGCTCCCCCTCCTTCGGCGGCCGTACCTGGCCGAGCACCGTATCGCCGGTGCGCAGGTCGAAACGCTTGATCTGGCTGGGCGAGACGTAGATGTCGTCGGGACCGTAGAGGTAATTCCAGTCCTGCGAGCGCAGGAAGCCGTACCCCTCCGGGAGGATTTCCAGCACCCCCTCCCCGCGCAGCACGGTGTCCGTGTCGAGCAGGCTCTGCTCGATGCGGAAGATCAGGTCCTGCTTCCGCATGCCGGAGTAGTTCGAGATGTTGAGCTGCTCCGCCATGGCGTGCAACTCGGCAACGGACTTCCTCTTCAGATCGGCGATGTCCACGGGGGGTGGCTCCGGTGTGGTGCGGGCGGCGGAGGGCGCAATGCCCCTCGTCCGATGCGGCGCTCTGTGCGGAGATGGTGCCCGGCGGGGCCGGGCGGTGACGTGATGCGTATGGGAGCGGTAGCAAACAGAACGGTCAATGGTACCGAGGGGGTCGAACGGGGTCAAGAGGGGTATTGCCCGAGCCCCGTAAGTCCTTATATTGCTTGAAACTCGGAGCTTTTCGGACAGCCGTCCCCGGTCGGGGATCCCCCGCCACGAGGAGGATGCCGATGCCGTTGCCCCAGGTCAGGTCGCTGTCGCCTGAGCCATCGGAACCGCTGCTGCACGACCTCTCGCCCATCCGTTGCGAAGGACTCCTCGTCCCCGTTCGGCTCGCGGTGCGCCGCGCGGAGGACGGGGTGTGGCGGGCGCGGCTGCATTTCGGCGACCCCGCGTCGGAGGCCGAGCGCGTGACGGCCGAGATCTTCTGCGCAACGACCGAGCCGGAACTCTGGCAGGCGGTGCGGGACCTCGCCGAACACCACCTTCGGGACCTCTACCGGTCGCTCGCCTGAGCCGCGCCACCGCGCTCCACGGGCGCACCGTCCGACCGCTCCGCCGCGCCGGCCCCCGGGCCGGCGCGCTTCGATTCCCCCACGCCACGCGAGGACGCCACCCGTGACGACGGACGCCCGAACGAGCCTCGTCCAGGGCATCAACCTGTCCGCCGCCGTCAGCCTGGTCGTCGGCTCGATGATCGGCTCCGGCATCTTCATCGTCTCGGCCGATATCGCCCGCCAGGTCGGGGCGCCCGGGCTGCTGGTCCTGGTCTGGGCGGTGACGGCGCTCGTCACCGTCATGGGTGCACTCACCCAGATCGAGCTGGTAGGGATGTTCCCGCGCGCCGGCGGCCAGTACGTCTTCCTGCGCGAGGGTCTCTCGCCGCTGTGGGGCTTCCTCTACGGGTGGACGCTCCTCCTCGTCATCCAGACCGGCACCATCGCCGCCGTCGCCGTCGCGTTCGCCCGCTTCCTAGGCGTCCTCCTGCCGTCGGTCTCGCCCGACGTGTTCCTCTCCCTCGGTAGCATTCCCGCTCCCGGCGACCTGCTGTTCACGCTGATCGGCCGCCCGCCGGCCGCACCCCAGACCATCGAGCTGGGGCTGTCCGTCCAGCGGCTCGTCGGCATCGGCACGGTCGTGCTGCTGACGTGGGTGAACGTGCGGGGCGTGCGCGAGGGCGCGTGGATCCAGACGGTACTGACGGCCGTCAAGGTAGCCGGCGTCGGCGGGCTCATCCTCCTCGGCGTGACCGTCGGGCGCCGCGCCGACGCGGTCGCAACGAACTTCGGCGGCTTCTTCGCCGGCGTGGACTGGTCGCTGGCGCTGCTCCCGGCGCTCGGCGCCGCGATGGTCGGCTCGCTCTTCTCCAGCGACGCGTGGAACAACGTCGCGTTCGCCGCGTCGGAGGTCCAGAACCCACGGCGCAACCTCCCGCTGGCGATGGTGCTCGGCACGTCGCTCGTGGGGATCATCTACGTGAGCGCCAACCTCGCCTACCTCGCCACGCTGCCGATCGAGGAGATCCGCACCGCGGCCCAGGACCGCGTCGGCACCGCCGCGGCCCAGGTGATCTTCGGCGACGCCGGCCGCACCATCATGGCCGTCTTCATCATGATCTCCACCTTCGGGTGCAACAACGGCCTCATCCTCGCCGGGGCGCGCGTCTCGTACGCGATGGCGAGGGACGGCCTCTTCTTCCGCAGCGTGGGCGCGGTGGACCCGGTGCACCACACGCCGAAGTCGGCGCTGTGGGTGCAGTGCCTCTGGACGAGCGTGCTCGCGGTGTCGGGATCGTACAGTCAGCTGCTCGACTACGTGATCTTCGCCGCGGTCCTTTTCTACTTCCTGACCGCCGTGGCGCTCGTCCGGCTCCGCGTCACGCGGCCGGACCTGGAGCGCCCGGTGCGGACCGTCGGCTGGCCATGGCTGCCGGCGCTGTACCTGCTCCTCACCGGTGCCATCCTGGTGAATCTGCTCGTGCAGAAGCCGCTGTACACGTGGCCGGGCCTGCTCATCGTCGTCCTGGGTGTGCCGGTCTACTACGTCTGGAAGCGTGGTGTGCCGGGCGGCGCGCCTGCCTGACCCTCGACCGCCGCGCTCCGAAGCCCGTTCGAGGAGAGGGCCGACAGCTCGGCGCCGCCGCCACGCGCGCCTCGTGCAGGGCACGTGCAGCGCGCGCGCCGCCTCCCGCGCGGCCCGCACCTCCCGCCGGAACCCGCCACCCCCACCGCGGCGAGGGCGATCACCCCGAGTTCCAGCGCGAGGTGCATGGCGTCCACGCGGGACGAGAGGTCCACCGCCTCGTCCGCGGCCATGAGCGCCGCGACGGCGGCGAAGAGCAGGATCAGGGGACCGGGCGCCGGTCACCGTCCCGCACGTCCGTCATGGCGTCGTACGGCCGTCACAGGGCGCTGCGCGGACCGCGCCTGCATCGCTGGTCGGATGGAGGCCTCAGTGGCGCGGGTCCACATCGGGTGCGGCGGGGCCGACCGTGCGCCCCGGCAACCCGGTTCGAGGAGGCCGTCGTGGGAGGGCGGCCCGTGCATCCCGCCCTTGTCCACACCCCGCTGCGCGTTGCGGCGCTGAGCCGGCCGGGGACGAGGACGGCGACCGCCAGGCAGCCGGTGCCGCAGTTGCGGCATGTGCGGAGGATCACCCGCCGCGCGTGGCGCCGCCGCTGGCGGCAGGTCCGGTGCCCGGTTATCTCTCCCCCATGGGTCCGGGAACGGAGGGAGCCATGGGTCGGGTCGTCCTTGCCCTCGCGCTGGCGCTGGCGGCCGGCGGGGCCGTGACGCCCCTGGCGGCGCAGAAGGTCGCGCCCGCCGTCACGCGAGACACCGACCGCGACGGCGTCCCCGACATCCGGGACCGCTGCCGGAGCACGCCGGCCGGCACGCGGGTGGATGAGCGGGGCTGCCCCGTGCAAGCGGCGGCGCAGCCGGGCCAGCCCGCCGCGCAGCCGGCCGCTCCGGGTCAGCAGGTCGCTGCTGCTCCGGCAGCGGCGCCTCCAGGCGGGACGCCGAAGCCCGACTCACAGCCACGCACGACGCCGCCCGCGGGCGCAGCGGCAGGAGCCGTTCCCCCCGGCCCGGTGACGCAGGCGGCCACGCCTCCGGCCGGCGCTGCCGTGCCTGCGGCGGGCCAGCCGGCGGCTGCACGACCGCCTGCCACGCCCCCGCCCGCGGGTGCGCAGCCTGCCGCCGCTCAGCAGGCGGCCGCTCAGCCGGTCGCGGCCCAACCGGGGGCCGCGACGCCGCCCGCTGCACAGGCTCCGGCCGGCGCCCAACCGGCGGCCGCGCAACCGGCCGCGGCCCAGGCTGCCGGAGCCCGTCCCGGTGCCGCTCAGCCGCAGGCCGCCGCTCCGGCGCAGGCAGCACCGGCCCAGCCGGCCGGTGCTGCGCGCCCGGGCGGTGCGCCCGCCGCGGCCCCTGCCGCGCCGCCCGCGGGCGGCGTTGCGGTGGTGCCCGTGCCCGTGCCGGGAGGTGCGCGGCCGCAGCCGGCCCAGCCGGCGCCGCGAACCGAGGCGACTCCGGCGCGCGCGGCGCCGGTCGAGGCCGTCGGGATGGGGATCGAACCCTACGCGGGAGAGTCGGAATCCGACCTGATCGGCTACGCGAGCCGCGTCGTCACGCGCCTCGATTCCGCCGTCGTGGCGCTCGTCGCCGTCTTCCGGAACACGAGCGGTCTGCCGCTCGCCGGCGCGACGGCGCCGAACGTGCTGAGCTCGCGGGAGCGCGGACGCTGGGACAACTGCCGCCTGCTGGCCCTCGACCTCCAGACCTACGGCGAGGCCGCGACGGTGCTGAAGGACGGATTCACGGCGCCGGCGCTCCAGCGCGCGTCCCTCGCGCTCGCCGACGCGTTCGAGGCGATGCAGTCCCTCAATGAGTGCGACAACATCGGGAGCATGATCGAGGCGCCCGAGCGGTGGCAGCCCTGGCAGCAGAACTACAACGCGTCGGCGACGGCGTTCTACCGGGACTGGTACCCGCAGGTGCGCGCCGTGCATGAGGCGACGCGGGCGCTGGCCCGCGCCCTGATGGCCGCGGGCCACCGCATCAGCGTCCCCCCCGGTCTGCCGCCTTCACCTCCGTACTTGCGGTGAGGGAGGTTCCCGTGAGACACGCGTTCGCCGCCGGAGCCATCCTGCTCGCCCTCGCCGGCGCGGCGCGGGCGCAGACCCCCGCGCCGGCGGACACGTCGGCGCCGCTCCCCCAGGAGATCCTCCCCATCCGCGTCGGACAGACGCGCGCAGGCCTGCTCGAGCCCGGCGACCACACCATGGGCGACGGCACGTGGGCCGACGTCTGGTACCTCACCCTCACCGCGGGCCAGCGGGTGACGATCGAACTGCGCTCGCGGGACTTCGACGCCTATCTCCAGCTCCTGGATCCCGCCGGCAACCGCCTGGCGGAGGACGACGACAGCGCCGGCCGCAGCGACGCACGGATCATGTACACGGCGCGCGAGGCGGGACGCTACCAGATCGTGGTGAACAACTACGACGACGAGCCGGATACCGGACGCTACACCCTCACCGTGCGGTGAGTCCGCACCACCGGGGCTGAACAACGACGGGCGGCCATCGGCCGCCCGTCGTGCGTTCCGGCCGGTGTTCCCCCCTAGAAGCCCGTGCGGATGCCGGCACCCACGATGATCGAGTTCACCTTCTGACCGATGTCCTCGCCCTCGAACCAGGGGCGCGAGTACTCGGCCAGCGCCAGGTTGTAGCGCGCGTAGACGACGGCCGTCGTCCGCGGACCCATGGGGAAAGCCAGGCCGGCGCCGAGGAGCGCGAACGGCCAGTTGTCGTTGACGTCGAGGTCGTCGTTCGGATCGGTGAGGTCGTCGATGAAGCTCGCGGCGCCGAAATTCATGCCGCCGCCGACCTCGAGGAAGAAGCTGCGCGGCCCGCCGTTGGGCAGTGTCCCCAACGGGCGGAAGATGAGCGACGCGCCGACCTGCGTCGTCGAGGAACCCAGCTCGTAGACCACGCCGATGCTCTGGATGTCGAACTTCATCTTCTGCGTGAGCCCGAGCGTGGAGGACGCGAAGCCGCTGACCGCGAACTGCTTGCTCAGGCCGTACTCGCCCTGGATCCCGACCAGGATGCCGCCGCCCTGGTCGAACTTGTCGGTGCCCTCGATGACCCAGGGGTCGGTCATCGAGATGTAGCCGACGGACAGCGTGAGCGCGTTCCTGCGCGCCTGGGCGGCGAGCGGCGAGGCCGCCGCCGCGACGGCCGCCAGGGCGAGAAGGGCGCACAGCTTGCGACGCATGAGTCCCTCGAAGTGAGAGTTGCGCCTAAGGTGCCCCCCGCCCCGGCCGGACGCAAGCCGCGGCCGGACCGGGCCCCGGGCCTGCGCCGTTGACCCAGCCGCCCCCGCCCGACGAGCTTCCGCCGTCAGGTCCCGCCCACGCCGGAGCGACCATGCACCGCCGGATCATGCTGCGACCCCTGGCCGTCGCCCTCGCGACCGCCGTCACGACCACTCCCCTCCTGTCCCAGGACCGCCCCGTCCCCCCGCTCGCCGAGCGCCGGCCCCACGTGGACACCGTTTTCGGCGAGGTGCGCGCCGACGACTGGTTCTGGCTGCGGAACAGGAGCGACCCCGCCGTGCGCGCCTACCTCGAGGCCGAGAACGCGTACGCGGAGCAGGTGCTCGCGCCCATCGCGGGTCTCCGCGAGACGCTCTATCGCGAGATGCTCGGTCGCATCCGCCAGACCGACCTCTCGGTGCCGTATCGCAAGGGCGCGTGGCTCTATTACACGCGCACCGAGGAGGCGAAGCAGTACCCCATCCACTGCCGCCGCCCGGCCCCCGACGGCCCGGAGCAGGTGCTGCTCGACCTCAACGAGATGGCGCGCGGCCAGACGTTCATGGGCCTCGGCGCCTTCGAGGTCAGCGACGACGGCAACCTCCTCGCGTACACCGTGGACTCGACGGGCTTCCGGCAGTACGCGCTCTTCGTGAAGGACCTGCGGACCGGTGCCATCCTCCCCGACCGCGCGGCCCGCGTCGGGAGCGTCGCGTGGGCGGCCGACGGCCGCACGCTGTTCTACACCACGGAGAACGACGCCAAGCGGCAATATCGGCTCCACCGCCACGTGCTCGGCGGGACGAGCACGCTGGTGTACGAGGAGCGCGACGAGCGGTTCTCGGTGGCGGTCTCACGCACCCGGAGCGGCGCGTACCTCGTGATGGACCTCGGCAGCCTGACGACGTCGGAGGCGCGGGTGCTGCGGGCCGACCGCCCCGAAGCCGAGTTCCGGGTCATCGCGCCGCGCCGGCCGGACCGGGAGTACGACGTGGACCATCGCGGGGATCGTTTCTACATCCGCGTGAACGACTCCGGGCGGATCTTCCGCCTGGTCACGGCGCCGGCGCGGGACCCGGGGGAAACCAACTGGCGCGAGGTGCTGCCGCACCGGCCGGACGTGATGCTCGCCCGCGTGGAACTGTTCCGGGATCACTGGGTGCGCGTCGAGCGGGAGGAGGGTCTCCATCGCCTCATCGTGACGGAGTTCGCCACCGGCCGCTCGCGGCCGATCCCGTTCCCGGAGCCGGTCTACTTCGCGTCCCCGTCCATCAACGTCGAGTGGGCGCCGCCGACCTTCCGCTACAGCTACCAGTCATTCGTCACGCCGCCCTCGGTGTACGACTACGACGTGGGCACCGGGCGGTCCACGCTCCTCAAGCGGACCGAGGTGCTCGGCGGGTACGTCCCGGAGCAGTACGTCTCGGAACGGATCTGGATCACCGCCCGCGACGGCGTGCGCGTGCCGGTCTCCCTCGTCCGGCGGCGCGACGTGCCGCGCGACGGCACGGCGCCGATGCTGCTCACCGGCTACGGGTCCTACGGCAGCGCATCGTCGGTGTCGTTCAGCTCGGCGCGGCTCAGCCTGCTCGATCGCGGCCTGGTGTTCGCGCTGGCGCACGTCCGGGGCGGCGGCGAGCTGGGGAAGCGGTGGCACGACGACGGCCGGATGCTGCGGAAGATGAACACGTTCACCGACTTCATCGACGTCGCCGAGGGCCTGGTGCGGGAGAGGTACGCGGCGCAGGGCCGCATCGCCATTCAGGGTGGGAGCGCGGGCGGGCTCCTGATGGGCGCCGTCACCAACCTGCGCCCCGACCTGTGGCGTGCGGTGGTGGCCAACGTCCCGTTCATGGACGTCATCAACACGATGCGGGACAGCACGCTGCCGCTCACGGTCGCGGAGTTCGAGGAGTGGGGCAACCCCGCCATCGCGGACCAGTACGCCTACATCCGGCAGTACTCGCCCTACGACAACCTGGTGCGGGGCGACTACCCGGCGATCCTCGTGACGACCTCGTTCAACGACAGCCAGGTCCTCTACCATGAGCCGGCGAAGTACGTGGCGCGGCTGCGCACCCTCCGGACCGACGACGATCCGCTGGTGTTCGTGATCAACATGGGGGCGGGGCACGGCGGCGCGTCGGGCCGCTACGACCGGCTGCGCGAGGTGGCCCGCGACTGGGCGTTCGTCCTCTGGCAACTGGGCATCACGCGGTAGCAGGGTGCGGTCGGGTGACGGCGAAGCCCCGCGCCACGGCACGAGGCTTCGTGCTCCTCGTGCTTCGGGCTGGGCCGGCGGGCTAGCGGGGCTGGCGCAGCGCGCGGATCTCCGGCGGCAACGCGAAGACCGAGTCGGGGATGGTGCGGGCGTCGGCGGAATCCACGGTGTTGACCATCTCCATGCCCATCATGCTCGCACGCGTGACGCGCGGCATTCGGACGCCCCCGACCGTGTGGTACTCGCGGACCACCGACGTGACCTCGATATCCCCCTGCGGGGTCGCTTGGCGACGGATGGTGCCCTGGAGCAGGCCGGTCTCGGCGTTGAAGAACTCAAGGTACTCCTCGCCCCACGCGGCGGTGATCTTCACCTTCCAGCACCGCGCGCCCCCGAAGTCCGCGGCCTCCACCGTCTCCATCGCACGCACGTAGGCGGGGGCGTGGAGTTGGGAGGCCGGGTCGGTCGACTGGCGCAGTTGCAGCGCGGCCGTTCCCTCGAGGAGCATGGGACCCATGGCGGGGTTGATGCTCCAGGCCACCTCGCCGTCGTAGCCGCTGCGGATCGTCCCGAGGCCCACCATCTCCGATGTCAGGCGGAGGCGCAGCGGCGCCGTGAACACCTCGTACGTGATCGTGATGCCCTGCGCGGGGACCTCTATGCGGCCGCGCTGCCAGGTCCCCGGCGCGCGCTCGATGGCGGAGCGGCCGCCGATCGCGGCGAGGTACCGCTCGACGAGCGATTCGGCCGTCGGCAGCGGCTGCTGGGCGGACAGGGACGCGGCCGCGGTGAACAGGGCGGCGGTGAGCAGCGGACGGACGGGCCTCATGGTCGCTCTCCGGTCGGCTGCGCCGCGATCCACCGCAGCGCCGCGTCGAGGACGGGATCGCGGCCGGCGAGGAGATCGGCGCGCGTGACGGCCACGGGCTCGTCCGGGATCACACCGCGGGCCTCGAGGCGCGTGCCATCATGGGTGATGAAGTCGGCGAAGGAGTGGTACAGGACATCGCCGTTGGGCAGCCGGTCGAAGCGGGCCGCGAGCACCGCGCCCATGGACGTCGAGCCGAAGATGCGCGCGCGGCCGAGGGACTGCATCCCGCCGCTGAACGCCTCGGACGCACTGCCACTCAGCTCGTCCACGAGGACGGCGAGCGGGCCGGCGAACGGCCGCACGGCGCGGCCGTCGGCGGTGGCGCGCCGCGGGTTCGCGACTATCAGCAACCGGCCGCCGCGGTAGACCATCACGCCGAGGGTGTCCCGCCGGTCGAGGAAGTGGCCGGCGATGCCCCCCAGCATCGCGCCCATCCCGCCACCGTTGCCACGCAGGTCGAGCACCATCCCGTCCGCGTCCCGATGGCGGTCCACGGTCGCGTCCAGCTCGCGCATGATCGCCGGCAGCCAGCTGTTGAAGCGCAGCACGGCCACGCGGCCGCCGCCCGGGGCCGCGGTGGCCGCGCTCTCGAACCGCGCGAACATCATCGGCAGATTGCCGAGCTTGACGGGCTCGGCCCGGTCGAGCGTGTAGACGAGACGCAGCGACACCCGCCGCCCCGCCGCGTCGCGGAACACGAAGGGGACGGCGGAATCCACCGCGCCGGTGAGGCGGGAGCCGACGATCCCCCACGCGCGCGTCTCGAGCCGGTACCGGCCGGGCCGGGCGCGGAGCCGCTCCAGCACCCGTGCGACGGTGTCCTCCCCCGCGACCTCGACCGTCCAGCCCGGCCGGACCCCGCCGCGCGCGGCCGGGCCGTCAGGTTCGACCCGCCAGACCAGCAGCGCGCCGTCCACGAGCCGCGCGTCAAAGCCGACAGTGCCTTGCACCGACCCGGCGACCGAGCGGCCGGTGTCGTCGGCGATCTCCCGCGGCAGCAGGAGGAAATGCGACTGTCCGAGGCGGTCGAGCATCGTGCGGATGACGGCCCGCAGCTCCGCCGTCGTCGCCGCGCGCTCGGCCCGCGGCCGCAGCTCCTCGCGGAGCGCCCGCCAGTCCACGCCGTTGAACGTGGTGTCGAAGTGCGTGCGGTCGATGATGGACCACGCGGCGTCGAACGTCTCCAGGCCGACGGCGCGGTCGTAGGGCGAGGGCGGCTGGCGCGCCGCGCACGCGGCGAGCGCCGCGGCGGCGAGGGGGCCGGCCAG